>CAZPSO010000161.1:0-6306 GCA_964588895.1 uncultured Tessaracoccus sp. | reverse complement strand
CTGGCAGATTTCGTCCAGCAGCACGATGACCGATTCACCACCCTCGAGCGAGAAGCGTTTCTGGCCCACGAACTTCGTCTGCAGGAAGGTCTCGAAGACCTCGGCCTCGTTCAACTTGTCCAGCGCATGCATGTGCTCCTCGTGGGTGAGGGGCTTGCGCGGCAGTTCCACCCGCTCCTGGAACCAGGTGCGCTGCGCCGAATCGGAGATGTGCATGTACTCGACGGCCACGGTCCGGCAGTAGGAGTCCCGCAGCAGCGCGAGGATTTCGCGCAGTGTCAGATAGGTGCGCTCCTGTCCCGCGAAGGTGCCGATGGCGAACTCGCGGTCGAGGTCCCAGATGGAGAGCCCGTGTGTCTCGAGACGCAGGTCCGGGTGCGAGCGCTGGCGGTACTCCAGCGGGTCGGTGTCAGCGGTGAGGTGTCCCAGAGTGCGGTAGGCCTGGATGAGCTCGAGCACCCGAGCGTGCTTGGCCACCTGGTTGGCCCGGTGGGCGGAGACGTCGGCGGACCAGCGCAGCGGTTCGTAGGGGATGCGCAGGGCGACGAAGATCTCGTCCCAGAACCCGTCCTTGCCGAGGAGCAACTCGTGCATCACCTTGAGGAATTCGCCCGACTGGGCACCCTGGATGACGCGGTGGTCGTAGGTGGAGGTCAAGGTGGTGGTCTTGGAAACGCCAAGATCGTTGATCCGTGACAGCGACATGCCCTGGAACTCGGCGGGGTAATCGATGTTGCCGACGCCCAGGATCATGCCCTGGCCGCTCATCAGCCGCGGTACGGAGTGGTTGGTGCCGATCCCCCCGGGGTTGGTGATGGAGGCGGTGGTGCCGGCGAAGTCGTCCACGGTGAGCTTGTTCTCCCGGGCGCGCTGCACCACCTTCTCGTAGGCGGCCCAGAACTGGGCGAAGTTGAGCGATTCACAACCCTTGATGTTTGGCACGAGCAGTTGGCGGGTGCCGTCACTTTTTTGGAGGTCGATCGCGATGCCCAGGTTGATGGCCGGATTCTCCACCAGGTGGGGCTTGCCGTCCACCACGTCGTAGGCGTTGTTCATCGACGGGACCGCCTTGAGCGCCTGGACCTGGGCGTAGGCGATGAGGTGGGTGAAGGAAACCTTCCCGCCCTTCGACGTGCGGAGGAACTCGTTGATCTGCAAGCGCTGGTCGATGACCAGCTTCATGGGTACCGACCGGACCGACGTGGCCGTGGGCACGGCGAGGGAGGCGTCCATGTTCTTGGCGGTGCGCATCGGAGCGCCGCGCATAACAGTGACCTTGGGCTCGGCGGTGCTGGGCTCCGGCCTGACGCTGGGATTGGGCGGGTTGGCGGAGAGCCCCGCTCCCGTCCCGGGGGATGCGGGTGCCTCGGGGGAGACCCTCGCGCTTTGTGCCAGTGGTTTGCTCGATTCCGAGGATGTGCGCTTGGGAGCGGCCGGAGCCTGCGGCTCCGGGGCCTTCTTCCTGGGCTCGGGCCGCGGAGTTGGCCGAGACTCCTCCGCCTTGGGTGCCACCCTCGTCCGGGGCGGTTGCTTCGGCTGCGAGCGCTTGGCGCCGGCGGCCTTGGTGGGCGCGGCCGGGTTGGCGGCCTTTTCCCCGTTGTCCTCGGTGGTGAAGTACGCCCGCCAGCTGGCATCGACCGAAGTGGGGTCGGCCTCGTAAGCCTCCCTCATCTCGTCAATCAACCAGGCATTGGCTCCAAATGCATCCGATGTCGACATCTGTGTCAGTGGCTCGGCCACGATCCCCTCTACGAGTTGGTCCCTGAGTCAGCTTACCCAATTCAATCAATACTCGATCCCGGCGACGATGCGCCGACACCATGCCGTCGCCCGTGGTCGATCCGCCCCCGACCAGGCTGCTCGGTCACACGTGGTGAGGTGGCATGCCAGGCCAGCCGGGTGGTCCACGCCAGCAGGCCCACGAGGCAGAGGTTGCGCAGGATGAGCACAGAGGTCTCGAAGCCGGACCCGTTGGGCTGCCCCATGATTCCGAAGGTGCCCCACGGATACGTGTACTGGGTCATGGCCGCCACCACCAGCACCCAGCCTGCCAGCAGGCGGACCGGTCTCACGAGCCACTCGGAGCGCCGCGTCACCAGCAATGCCGCCACCGGACCCCCGAGCCACAGGACGTACTGGGTGGACAGGGTCTTGTTCGCCACGATGGTGGCCAGCACCACGGCCAGGACCACGAGGATGATTGCCTCGGCGCTCCGGTGTGAGTCGTACCTGAAGGCACGTACCAACCGCAGAGTGAGGACAGCCGTGAGGACGAAGGAGAGCACGGTGAGTACGGAGGAGACATCCAGCATCAGTTCCACTCCGGCGCCGATACCGGGCTCGGCTGCCGTGGGCGGGAGCAATTCGATGGCGTTGTACTCCGACAGCTCCATCGGCCAGTTCGGGTTGTCCGTGAAGGTGCGCAGGAACATCAGGGGAGTGGCGGGCACGGACTCGATCTGCAGACCCCGCTCCGCCTGCCAGGCCACGGGCGAGGCGGAGCGCTCCCAGCCGACGGCCAGGAGGGACACGATGCCGAGGCCGACGCCCACCACCACAAAGCCTGTCAGCCGGTGGAAGGCCCGGGTACCCGGCAGCGGACGCGGTGCCGCGAGGGGGATGGCCAGCAACGCCGGCCAGAGTTTGATGGCAGCCCCCAGTCCCACCATGGCCCCGGCCACGCGGGGACGGGTGGTGAGCCAGAGGCACGCCCACGCCACGAGGGCGGCCGGGATCAGGTCGAAGCGGAACCACACGATCGCCCCGTTGGCAGCGGTGAACAGGATCCAGAAGGCCGATCCGGAGACACGCCCGGTTCGGTAGAGGGAGATGGCCACCAGTGCATCCAGCACCAACATCGTGCCCGAGAACCAGGGCGCCCAGGTCTGCCAGCCGCCGCCGATGACGTAGAGCGCTTGGAGGATCCACACCGCCGGCAGGGGGTACTCCACCATCGCCTCGGTGCCATCGGTGCTCAAGTGGTGGAGGTGATAGCCGTAGTAGCCCACATCTCTGGCAACGAACTCTGCGGCGTCCGTTTGCCACAGGAGGTAGGTGATGACACGCGTGACAATGAACATCACCACCAGGGATCCGATGACCACCGCGTTGCGACCGGGCCGCAGGGATTCCATCGCACGACGGGCCACCCAGGGCTCCCTTCCACAGGCTCTGGTGCCATCTCGACAGTTCACCAGGGCGCCCCCGCGAGGATTCGAACCTCGGCTCCCGCCTCCGGAGGGCGGTGCTCTATCCCCTGAGCTACGGGGGCTGATGTCGCGACCAGCAAAGGTTAGCAAAGATTTGCCCCTGGCCCGATTCCGGCGCCACGTCGGGCCGGATTGCCCTCGCACAGCCGGCTGATACAGGATGGAGCCATGAGGACCTACGGTCTTGCCCTGCTGGCCGCGGTGCTCGCCCTGACCGCGTGCGTGGAGCGGCCCGAGCCGGAATCGGCGTTCCTGACCACCGCACCGCCCCCGTGGCCCGCGCCCCGTGATGCCATCTCCTGGATTGATGCCGCGGGACTCCCGCAACTGCAGCTGGACGACGAGTCCGACCCGTGGGTGCTCGACCTTGCCGTCCTCGTCGACGGGGAGCCGGTGGAGGTACCCGCATTCATCGGCGTGGACCGCCTCCGCGCAGTGCAGGCTCCAGTGCACACCCACACCGGTGACGGGGTCGTGTGGCTGGAGGGCAGCGGCAACCGGGAGGTCACCCTGGCCCAGTTCTTCCACGTCTGGGGGGTGGCCTTCGACGACGAGTGCCTTGCCGCCCTGTGCACCGATCTGGAGGTGCTGGCCGACGGACAGCGGGTCGAGGAGCCGTCCGGTCTGGTCCTGCGCGGCCACCAGGAGATCACCGTTGCTGTCCAGACTTCGTGACCCGCTGTGTGAGAAGCCCCCTCGTCTGGCACCCTGACCACCATGACTCACACCCACATCGCCGGCTCGATACACGCCGACCAGGGCAACTGGGGTCCCGGCTGGCTCGATGTTCCCGAGGACCTCAACGCCCTCGACCCCGCACTGTGGCCGATCGGGACCGTCCGTGACGATTCCGGGCGCGTCGTCGTGGCGGGCGCCGCGATCCCGGATGTCGTAGCAGAACACGGGACTCCCACCTACCTGCTGGACGAGGCAGACTTCCGCGCCCGGGCACGCAGTTTCGCCGAGAGTTTCAAGGGCTGGGACATCTTCTACGCGGGCAAGGCCCTGCTGACCAGGACGGTCGCGCGATGGGTGGAGGAGGAGGGGCTGGGGCTCGACGTGACGACGCTGGGGGAGATGAAGGTGGCGCTGGCGGGCGGCATGCCGGCCGCGCGGATGGGTCTGCACGGCAACAACAAGTCCGACGAGGAGATCACCTTCGCGCTGGAGCAGGGGGTGGGGCGCATCATCGTCGACTCGCTCCAGGAGGTGGACCGGATCGAGGCGGCCTGCCGGAAGCTCGACACGGTGGCCCGGGTGATGGTGCGAGTCACCACCGGGGTGGAGGCCCACACGCACGAGTACATCGCCACCGCGCACGAGGACCAGAAGTTCGGGCTCTCCATCTCCAGCGGCCAAGCACTGACCACGCTGGTGAGGTGTCACAGCAGCCCCCACCTGGAACTGCGCGGTATCCACAGCCACATCGGATCCCAGATCTTCGAGACCCACGGGTTCGAGGTGGCTGTGCGCCGAACCCTGCGGCTCGCCCACCAGTTCAAGACGGCCACGGGCGTGGAGCTGGAGGAACTGGATCTCGGAGGCGGATTCGGCATCGCCTACACGTCGGCCGACTCGCCCTTGGCCCCCCAGGTGCTCGCGGAACGGTTCGAGGAGATGGTGGCCCACGAGTGTCGTGGCTACGGCCTCAAACGCCCCAGGCTCTCGATCGAACCCGGTCGCGCGATCTGCGGCCCTGCCGGCGTGGCCGTCTACGAAGTGGGCACGGTCAAACTGGTGGACCTCGACGGCGGTCGCCAGCGCCTCTACGTCTCGGTGGACGGCGGGATGAGCGACAACATCCGGCCGGCCCTCTATGCGGCGGAGTACACGTGCGTCCTCGGCAACCGCACCACCACCGCGACCCCGGTCTTGTCCCGTGTCGTCGGCCTGCACTGCGAAGGAGGGGACATCCTGATTCGGGACGTCTTCCTGCCGGCCGACATCCAGCAGGGCGACATCATCCTCGTGCCTGGCTCCGGCGCTTATGCCCGCAGCATGGCCAGCAACTACAATCAGGTCCCGAAGCCTCCGCTGATCGGGGTCCGCGACGGCGTGACGACGACCCTGCTGCGGCGAGAAACCCTGGACGACATGATGCGATTGGACGTGGGCACGTGAGTGACGAACCCTTGAAGGTGGCCCTGTTGGGTGCGGGAGTGGTCGGCTCCCAGGTGGCCCGGATCCTGACCACGGAAGGGGAGACCCTGTCGCAGCGGATCGGGCGGCCGCTCAAGCTGGTGGGCATCGGCGTGAGGCGGCTGGACGTTGAGCGTCCCGGACTGGAGCGGAGCCTGTTCACCGACGACCTGGAAGCGCTGGTGGCCAGGGACGATCTGGACGTCGTCGTGGAACTGATCGGCGGGATGGAACCGGCCGGGACGCTGGTGCGTACCGCCCTGCGCAACGGGGCGTCCGTGGTGACCGCCAACAAGGCCCTGCTCGCCGACCAACTCACCGAACTCAGCGAGTCGGCCACCGCCAGCGGGGCCGACCTGCTCTACGAGGCCGCGGTCGCCGGGGCAATTCCCATCATTCGACCCCTGCGTGAGTCACTGGTGGGGGACGAGATCACCGCTGTGATGGGAATCGTCAACGGCACCACCAACTACATCCTGGACAAGATGACCACCGACCACCTCGACTTCGACGTGGCGTTGAGGCAGGCGCAGGAACTTGGTTTCGCCGAGGCGGACCCCACGGCGGACATCGAGGGGCACGACGCGGCCGCCAAGGCAGCAATCCTCGCCCAACTCGCGTTCCACACCGACGTCAGGCGCGAAGAGGTGTGGTGCGAGGGGATCCGCGGCATCACCACCGAGGACATCGAGGCCGCCGAGCAGATGGGATGCGTCATCAAACTGCTGGCCATCGCCCGGCTCACCAACGAGCACCCGGAGCGGGTGATCGTGAAGGTCCATCCCGCCATGGTGCCCGCCAAACATCCTCTGGCGAGCGTTTCGGGGGCGTTCAATGCGGTGTTCGTGGAATCCACCGGCGCGGGGCAACTGATGTTTCTCGGGCAGGGGGCCGGCGGGCTGCCCACGGCCAGCGCCGTGATGGGCGACGTGGTCACCGCTGCCCGCAACCGGCATCG
>CAZPSO010000160.1:0-6314 GCA_964588895.1 uncultured Tessaracoccus sp. | reverse complement strand
CGCATCCCGTCGCGGAAACTCCTCCAGCAGACCGTGGACGAGGCGGCCGTCATGGGCGCGCGGGGCGTGATCGTGCACGGCGGACACGTCACCGGCGGCGACGAACCGGCGCAGGGCTACGTCAACTGGCGCAAGGCCGTGGACGGCCTGAAACTTCCCGTCCCCATCCTGATCGAGAACACCGCCGGCGGGGACCGGGCCATGACCCGGTATCCCGAGGCGATCGAGGAGGTGTGGCTGGCGCTGCGGGGCTCCGACAACCTGGAGCACGTGGGACTGTGCCTGGACACCTGCCACGCGTTCGCCGCGGGACTCGACATGACGACGGTGGTGGACGACATCCGCGACATCACGGGCCGCATCGACCTGGTGCACCTCAACGACTCCCGTGGCGAGGCGGGCTCCGGGGTGGACCGCCACGCCAACCTTGGCGAGGGTCTGATGGATCCCGAGCACCTCGTCGGGGTGTTGCGGGCAGCTGACGCCCCGGCCCTGCTGGAGACCCCCGGCGGGAGTGACGCGCACCCCGCGGACCTGTCGTGGATCCGGGAAAGACTGGACCTGCCCTGACGCGGAAACCCTTGACTGTAGGGTGGAGGCCGTGACTAGAAGCGTTTACATTGCCGCGTCGGAGCGTCAGGTCAGCAAGTCCGCCATCGCTCTGGGAATGATCGATCTGTTCGGCCGCCAGGTGAAGTCCGTGGGCGTGTTCAGACCACTCGTCGTGAGCACCGCCTCCGACGCCGTCACCGAGGCGCTCCTGACCCACCGCGGGCTCCGGCAGAGCTTCGACGAGGCCGTGGGTGTCACCTTCGAGCAGTTCGCCCACGATCCCGACGAGAGCATCGACGTCATCGTGGCCAAGTACCGTGCCCTGGAGGAGAAGTCCGACGCGGTGGTCATCGTCGGCTCGGACTACGAAACCCTCCTGACCAGCGCCGAACTGGACAACAACGCCGTCATCGCCGCCAACCTCAACTCCCCGGTGCTGTACGTGGGCAAGACCCTGGACCGCTCCGCGCAGGAGGTCCGCGACGTGGCGGAGAGCTCCATCGCCGTGTTCGAGTCGAAGCACAACACGGTCGTGGCCATCGCCATCGCCCGCACGCCCGAGGACCGGATGGAGGAGATGCGCCAGGCCATGGTGGGCCTGCGAGACGTCCCCGTCTACGTCATGCCCCACAACGACGTGCTGGCTGCACCGTTGGTGCAGCAGCAGTTCGACGCCGTCGACGCGCGGGCCCTGAGCGGGCCCATCGAGCTCTTCCAGAAGGAGTCCCTGCACACCATCGTGGGCGCCATGACGCTGCCCCATCTGCTGGAGTACCTGCGGCCGGAGTCCACCGTGGTGATGCCGGCGGACCGGACTGACCTGCTGCCCGGCCTTCTGATGGCGCACAAGTCCTCCGAGTACGGCCCCCTGGCCGCCCTCCTGCTGACGGGCGGGTTCGAGTTCCCCGACTCCATCTCCCGCCTGCTGGCCAGCTCGCAGGTGGACCTGCCGCTGGCGGTCACGGACATGGACACCTTCTCCACCGCCGCGGCGTTGCAAAAGGTGGCCGGTACGTCCACGGGATCCGTGCGCAAGCTGGACATGGCACGCACCCTGTTCGCCGCCAACATCGACGAGGACGAGCTCACCCACGCGCTGGACCTGCCGCGTTCAGAGATCCGCACGCCCACGATGTTCGAACACCAGCTGATGCAACAGGCCCGCAGCGACAACCGGCGCATCGTGCTGCCGGAGGCCACCGACGACCGTGTGCTGGAGGCTGCCTCCGTGGTCCTGCAGCGGGGCGTGGCAGGCATCATCCTGCTGGGCGACCGGGTGGCCATCTCGCGCCGTGCCACCGAACTGGGCATCAACCTGAGCGGCGCCGAAGTGGTCAGCCCCAAGGACCCGGACCTGGTGGAACGCTTCGCAGACGAGTACGCCAAGGCCCGTGCACACAAGGGCGTCACCGTCGAACAGGCCCGCGAGAAGTTGGCGGACCTGTCGTACTTCGGCACCATGATGGTGCACCTGGGCATGGCCGACGGCATGGTCTCGGGCGCCATCAACACCACCGCCAACACCATCCGCCCCTCCCTGGAGTTCGTCAAGACCAAGCCCGGGGTGAGCGTGGTCTCGGGCTCCTTCCTGATGGCCATGAGCAACCGGGTGGTGGTCTACGCCGACTGTGCGGTCAACCCCGATCCCACCCCGGAGCAACTGGCCGACATCGCCATCAGCACCGCCGAAACCGCGGAGGCCTTCGACATCGAACCGCGGGTGGCCATGCTCAGCTACTCCACGGGCGACTCCGGCTCCGGTGCCGACGTCGACAAGGTGCGCGAAGCCACCCGCCTGGTGCGCGAGCGCGCACCCCAGATCAAGGTGGAGGGTCCCATCCAGTTCGACGCTGCCGTCGATTCGGTGGTGGCAGCCAAGAAGATGCCGGGCTCCGAGGTGGCTGGACGGGCCACCGTGTTCATCTTCCCCGACCTCAACACGGGCAACAACACCTACAAGGCGGTGCAGCGCACCTCTGGTGCCGTGGCCATCGGTCCCGTGCTGCAGGGGCTGAAGAAGCCGGTCAACGACCTCTCCCGCGGAGCACTGGTCGACGACATCGTCTCCACCATCACCATCACCGCCATCCAGGCGCAGCAGATCACGAAGGAGAACGAGTAGACCCATGGGCATCCTGCTTCTGAACGCCGGCAGTTCCTCGCTGAAATACCAGGTCATCAAAGACGGCGAGTCCATCGCCACCGGCCTGGTGCAGCGGATCGGGCAGGACGGCAGCACCCTGGTGTACGAGACGGATGGCAAGTCCCACGAGGTCTCCAAGCCGTTTGCCAACCACTCCGACGCCATCTTGACCATGGTGGGCCTGTTCATGCAGTACGGCCCCGACCTGCGCGCCATCCAGGCGGTCGGGCACCGCACCGTGCATGGGGGCGACGCGTTCCGCGAGTCGGTGCGCATCGACGACCAGGTCCTGGCCAAGCTGCACGAACTCTCCGACTTGGCGCCGCTGCACAATCCGCCGGCCATCGCCGGCATCAACGCGGCCATGGCGGTGCTGCCCCAGGTGCCGCACGTCGCCATCTTCGACACCGCGTTCTTCTCGACGCTGCCGCCGGAGGCCTACACCTACGCCATCGACAAGAAGGTGGCCGACACCTACGGCATCCGCCGTTACGGGTTCCACGGCACCTCGCACAGCTACGTGTCCAGGAAGGCGGCGGAATTCCTGGGCGAGCCCTTCGAGCAGTTGCGGATCATCACGGCCCACCTGGGCAACGGTGCCTCCATCAGCGCGGTCGACGGAGGAATCGCCCGTGACACGTCGATGGGACTCACTCCGCTCCAGGGACTGGTGATGGGCACGCGATCGGGCGACATCGACCCCGGCGTGCACGCGTTCCTCGGCCGCAACGGCATGAGCTTCGAGGACGTGGACGCGATGCTCAACAAGCGCTCCGGCATGCTGGGTCTGTGTGGCCTCACCGACATGCGGGACGTGGCAGCCGCCATCAAGAAGGGCGACAGCGACGCGAAACTGGCCCATGACGTCTACGTCCACCGCCTGCTGGGCTATATCGGCTCCTACACGGCGATCATGGGCGGTGTGGACGCCCTGGTATTCACCGCCGGGGTGGGCGAGAACGACGCGTTCACCCGCAAGGTGGTGATCGACCGGCTGCACGGGCTCGGTTTCCACCTCGACGACGAAGCCAACGACGCACGTTCACGCGAACCTCGCCTGATCTCCGCGAAGGATTCCCCCATCAAGGTCCTCGTCGTTCCCACCAATGAGGAACTCGCCATGGCGCAGGAGACCCTCGCGGTCATCGGCAGCTGATTCAGGTCACGCCTCGGGAGGCACCCGATACCGGCCGCAGTCAATCGATCGGCTTGTTCGGGTTCCACAATGGGGCTCCGGGCGGCTTGTGGAGAGCGCCCAGCGAAGGCCCTGATGACTCGCACTGGGTCACCGGGACGGATAACGTAGGGAACATGGCCACAGCACTCATCACCGGCGGCACGTCAGGCATCGGTAACACCTTCGCCCACCACATGGCCGCGCGGGGGGACAACTTGGTGCTGGTGGCCCGGGACACCGCCCGCCTCGAGCTCGTGGCCGACGAACTGCACACCGCGCACGGCGTCACGGTTGAGGTCATCACCGCCGACCTTTCCGTCCGCGAGGACGTGCTGCGGGTGGCCGGGCGGCTCGAGGACCCGGCGCGCCCCGTCGACATCCTGGTCAACAACGCCGGCTTCGGGTTGCACAGCAGCCTGCTGGAGAACCTTGAGCTCCACGAGCGGGCCCTCGACGTGATGTGTCTGGCAGTCCTGATTTTGGGAGGTGCGGCCGGCCGGGCCATGCGACAGCGGGGACGCGGGCAGATCATCAACGTCTCCTCCACATCCGGACTCATCTACACGGGCAACTACTCCGCCGTGAAAGCCTGGTGCACCACGTATTCACAAGCCTTGAGTGGCGAGCTGCGTGGCACGGGGGTCACGGTCACCGCCCTGCTGCCGGGGTGGGTGCGCACGGAGTTCCACGAGCGGGCCGGCATCAATGCCGGGAAACTTCCGGACATCGTGTGGATCGACGCCGACGTGCTGGTCGAGGAATGCCTGGCCGACGCCGAGAAGGGCAAGCCGGTCTCGGTGCCCACCCTGAAATGGAAGATCGCTGCCGTGCTCGGACCGCGTTTGCCGCAGTCCCTCGTCCGCTGGTTCAGCCGCCAGCTCAGCCGTTCGCGTCAGAAGGGGTGACGTGGGCAAGGACAACCGCGGACGGTACTCGTCCAGACTCAACGCCTCCACCCGGCAGACCGCGCAGCTGTTGCTGTTGAAACCCACCCTGTACCGGCTGCTGCGCGTTCACGTGCACGGGGTGACTCACTTGGATGGTCTGGAGCCGGGCCCGTTCATCGTCTTCTCCAACCATTCCTCGCACCTGGACGCGGCCCTCATCCTCAGCGCCCTTCCCGGTCGGCTGGCCCGCCACGTCGCCACCGGGGCCGCGGCGGACTTCTTCTACGACAAGTGGTGGAAGGCCGGACCGATGAACCTGTTCTTCAACAGCTTCCCCATCGACCGGCCGCACGGGGCGCGCAGCGGGCGGGGCGGTGGAAAGGGCGCACGGGGGATGTCTGCCTCGCTGCTCTCCGATGGCGTGCCGCTGCTGATCTTCCCCGAGGGAACGCGCTCCCGCACCGGTGCCATGGGCCCGTTCAAGCCGGGCGTGGCGTCCCTGTGCATCGCCCACGGCGCATCGGGGATTCCCGTCGCGCTGGTGGGTGCCTACGAGGCCTGGCCCCGCACGCAGAAACACCTGCCCCGGGGCCGCCCGCAGGTGCACGTCGTGATTGGTCGGCCGCTGGTGCCCAAGCCCGGTGAGATCGCTCACGAGTTCAATGAGCGGATGCGCCGGACCGTGCTCGAACTGCACGACGTAACCGCGCGTGCGTACGGCGTCAAGACGTTGGCGGAGTACGCTCACAACGAGGCCTTGGAGAAGAAGGCAGCAAGTTCCGAAATCACCGCTCTGGAAAGGGAAGCCAGGAAGCGGGCCGAGCAGGAGGACCGATGATCGAAGGCGTCAAGCAACAGAAGTGGTGGGGCTGGGGCCTCGAAGGAGAAGGCTACGAATACGCCAGCAAGCCGAAGTTCCCCGGCTTCGTGAAGCACCACGTCGGCCTCGACATCTCCGAACCGGTCAAGCCCATCCCGTCCTTCGAATCGCTCGAGATCCCCGAATCCCGCCTCGGAGACGAACTGCGGGGTCGCCTGGAGGGGATCCTCGGGGCGGAGTTCGTGCAAACCGATGACAAGACCCGCGTCGTGCACACCTTCGGCAAGGGCCTGCGCGATTTGGTGCGCGTCCGGCAGGGCAAACTAGACCGCGTTCCCGACGTGGTGGTCTATCCCGCCACGGAGGAGGAGGTGCAGCGCATCGTCGACATCGTCGTCGACCTGGACGCAGTGCTGATCCCCTTCGGCGGCGGCTCGAACATCGTCGGGGCGCTGGAGGCCGAACCGCACGAAACCCGCCAGGTGGTCAGCATGAACATGGGCCGGATGAACAAGGTGCTGGAGATCGACGAGATCGCCGGCATCGCGCGCATCCAGGCCGGGGTCTTCGGCCCCGACATGGAAGACCAGCTCGGTGCCCGCGGCTGGACCATGGGCCACCACCCGGACTCCTTCGTGTGGTCCACGCTGGGCGGCTGGATCGCCACCCGCAGCTCCGGAATGCAGTCCGACAAGTACGGCGACATCGCCGACATGGTGGTGGGCCTGCGCATGG
>CAZPSO010000159.1:0-6333 GCA_964588895.1 uncultured Tessaracoccus sp. | reverse complement strand
CATGGAGACGCTCTGCCTACTGAGCTATAGGGGCCAGCCGACGACCAAACATACACCGGTCGGACTCCCCCGCCCAAATCACCCCGTGTGGGTGGCTTGCGCGGAAGATCGACCCCGGACCCATCCGGTCAGGGGTCGAGTGGCAGGTGTTGGATTCGAACCAACGAAGGCTGTGCCGACGGTTTTACAGACCGCTCCCTTTGGCCGCTCGGGCAACCTGCCGCGCCGGCGTTTGACCGGCGACGCACAACTTTAGCAGCGCCCAATCGGATTCCACCAATCGGGTGGGCCGCTGGCGGGGACGGGCTGTTCCCGGTGGGGCACAATGGCATCCAACGCACTGAACAAGGAGGACCAGGTGGCATCCGAGAGCTCATTCGACATCGTCAGCAAGGTGGACCGGCACGAAGTGGACAACGCGGTCAACCAGGCCGCCAAGGAGGTCCGGCAGCGCTTCGACTTCAAGGGCACCGACGCCTCCATCGAGTGGCAGGGCGACGTGCTGGCCATGGAGGCTTCCACGGAGGAGCGGGTCAAGGCCGTCCTGGACGTGCTGCTGTCCAAGCTGGCCCGGCGTGGCGTCGACCTGAAGGCCCTCGACGCCGGGGAGCCCCGGGTATCGGGCAAGACGGCCCGCATCAGCGCCTCCCTGAAGGAGGGCATCTCGCAGGAGGACGCCAAGAAGATCTCCAAGTTGATCCGCGACGAGGGTCCCAAGGGCGTCAAGGCCCAGATCCAGGGCGACGAACTGCGGGTCAGCTCGAAGTCCCGTGACGCGCTGCAGAGCGTCCAGCGGCTGGTCAAGGAGGCGGACTACGACCTCGCGGTCCAGTTCGTCAATTACCGGTAGCTACTGCTGGAGGAACTCGAGGATCTGGTTGACGGAACGCTCGGACCACAAGACCTTGTGGTGGCCGAGTCCGGTGGTCTTGACCAGCGTCGCCCCCGGCCATGCGGCAGCCAGGTCATCAGCACCCTCATGGGGTGCCTCCGTGTCGCCGACGTCGTGGATGACCAGGGCCGGCGGAAGTGCACGCTGGAGACCTCGGAGCCGCTCGATCACCTCGAAGTCGTCGAAGGTGGTGTCGTAGCGGGCCTCCACCTCACGCAGCATCCGCGCCAGTGTCCTGCGCCCCCATCCCAGCCGCCCCTGGAAGAGCTTCATCAGGGCGGCCGGTGAGACCGAGGGGGCGATGAACACGGTCTTGCCCACATCGACGCCGTCGATGATCGAGATGGCGGCCGCCATCGCGCCACCCGAGTGGGACACCACCCCCGCTGGTGTCCCGAAGTGCTGGACGGCGGCCTCGAAGGCGTCCATGAAGTCCGGGATCGCGGACTGCTGCTTGCCGTAGCGTCCCACGGGAGAGTTGCCGTGGCTGGGGGCGTCCCAGGTGAGCACGCGGAAACCTGCCCGAGTCAGCGGCTCGACGTAGACGCTGTACTGCTCCCACCACCCGGACCAGCCGTGCATCAGCATCACTGCGGGGCCCTGGCCCCAGCTGTGAACGGGCAAGCCCTTGCCCTGGCAGTCGACCATGATGGTTTTCTCCGGTTGCACGCCGCGGTGGCGCTTGGAGGCTGGTGGGGCGGGTGGCACCCGGAACCACAGCTTCTCCGCGTACCGGGCCGCCACGGCAGGACTGACGTACTCCCCCACCTGGAACGCGGCGCGCAAACCTGTGAACGCGAGCGTGCGCGTGAGCTTCTGGATCGGGGAGGCCATGGCAGCAGTCTCGTGCACGCTGGGCCCGGGAATCAAACGGCTCCGCCGGGCCCCTATTCTGGGGGCCATGCGCATCGGCACCCACAACGTCAACGGTATCCGCGCCGCCCTCCGTCGGGGACTGGCCCAGTTCTGGGACCAGCACTCCGCCGACGTGATCGCCCTGCAGGAGGTGCGTTGCAGGGTCACGGACCTGCCTCCCGGCGCGTTCGGCCGGTACCACGCGGCATGGGACGCCGGAAGCATCGCCGGGCGCAACGGGGTGGCCATCCTCACCCGGCACGCACCTGCCCTGGTGCGCACGCTGGGTGACGAGGCGCACGTGGTGGCCCCGGACGCCATGCCGGAGTCGGTGCCCACGCAGCGAATCCCCAGCCGTGATTTGGGTCCGTTCCGCACCGAGGGGCGCTACATCGAGGTGGACCTGGCCGACGTCCCGCTGCGTGTGGCGTCGTTGTACCTGCCCAAGGGCGCCGCCTGGCCCTACGAGCCAGACGGCAAGGACAAGTACGACCGGAAGATGCGTTTCATGCGTGGGCTGTCCCGGCACCTGACGGCGTCCCGACGGGAGGCCGCCCAGGATGGTCGCGAGTTCCTCGTGATGGGCGATTTCAACATCGCCCACACGCGTCAGGACCTGAGGAACTGGCGCAGCAACCAGCGATCCGAGGGGTTCCTGCCCGAGGAGCGCGAATGGATCGACTCCGTCATCGGGCCGCGCCGGCTCGTCGACGTGGTGCGCCGACTCCACCCGTCAGCCGATGGCCCCTACTCGTGGTGGTCCTGGCGGGGGCAGGCGTTCTCCAATGACACGGGGTGGCGCATCGACTACCACCTCGCATCTCCGGGGCTCGCCCGCCGGGCTACCGCGGCGTGGTCCGCGAAGGAGGAAAGCTACGAGGCACGCATCAGCGACCACGCACCGGTGCTCGCAGACTACGACCTGAGCTGAACCGTCAGGCGGCCTCCGGGGCCTCCTCGGCGGACCACTTCTGCGTGAGTTCGTGGCTGTGCACGGACCACAGGATCACGCCGATCATGAGCAGCGCGAGCAGCCAGGGACCGTTGCGGATGGAGAAGTTGAGGGCCGCGTAGCCCAGCAGGACCACGGTCATCACGATGGCGGCTCGCAGCCACTGCTGCCGGGGACGGGTCATGGGGAACAGGACCCCTCCCCAGAGCATGTACCAGGAATGCAGCGCGGGGGCGCTGAGGCCGAACAGGATGAACGCCCAACTCGTGAAATGCAGGGGACGCGTGCCGATGTGGCGCACGGCGAGGATGACGGTGCCGACGGCGAACACCGCCCAGCCGATGGTGCGCATCGTCAGCACGGCGGCACGCCCGCTGGGATCGAGCCCCAGCAGGTTGATGGGGAACTGGATGACGTAGCCGATCACGGTGGAGGGGGAGACGGTGTCCACGCTGCCCGGGACGTGGACGGCGTTTGTCCATCCCAGCCCCAGACCGGTGAGGTACGACACGAGGAAGAAGACCCCCGCCGCCACAGCCAGCGACAAGATGGCCCGGATGAGCGCCCCGACCACCGCCGTGGCGCGCCAGGTGTGCCACGGGTGCACCATGAAGGGCAATCCCACGGCCGCCAGGATGGCAGGCTGCTTGATGGTGGCCGCCAACCCAACCACGATGCTGCCCGAAACCCAAGGCATGAGGCCATGCCACGATCCTCTCCGCCGGTTCTCGTCCAGCCCTGCTGCGAGCCGCATGGTCAGCCAGATGCCGAGCAGCATGAGCCCCAC
Source organism: uncultured Tessaracoccus sp. (assembly GCA_964588895.1). Lineage (GTDB taxonomy): Bacteria > Actinomycetota > Actinomycetes > Propionibacteriales > Propionibacteriaceae > Arachnia. The sequence goes on along the minus strand of CAZPSO010000159.1, from coordinate 2,847 downwards.
CATGAGGGAGTCGTTGTGCATTCCGCCGATGAAGTCGATGACGAGGATGGGGTTCAGTACCGCGAACCAGCTGGCCGCTGAGGGGGCCACCCCCATCCGGCGGGCGATCCTCGGGACGCACCAGCCGATCAGGCCCACGCCCACCAGCGCCGGAACGCGTTGCAGGAGTGCGGAGTAGATGGGGTCGAACCCCGCCGCGACCACGAAGAACTGGCTGATCCGCAATGACAGCGGGCCGTACGGGGCGGGGGTGTCGCGCCACTCCCAGGAGACCTGATCCGCGAACTGGCCGGGCAGGACACCCGGCCCCACTTCGTAGGGATTGATGCCGTTGTGCAGCAGCCAGCCCTGGGCGGCGTAGGAGTAGGCGTCGTGCGAGAAGATGGGGGGACCCACGGCCAGGGGGGCGCCGACGATCAGCAGGACCGCCCAGTGCCGAAGTTGCGGGCGGCCGAGGGCATCACGCCGGGAGGGTCGCAACCGCAGCCAGGCCTCCACGAGCACCACCAGGCCCATGAGGGTCAGGACGGTGCCGGCCCACTTGGTGATGTCGCCATCCAGCCGCAGGGCGCGCAGCACATCCCACGCCGGTGAGGCCTGCGGCAGGTAGGCGGGGCTGAGCGACCCCAGCAGGATGAGCGATGTGCCTCCGAAGCCCAGCCAAACCGTCCTCGAGCGGGCTGCTTCGCGCAGTGCCTGGCGTGCGCCCGGGGGCTCAACCCGGGTGGTCACGGCCTGCTGCCAACTGCTGGCGCGGGTGCACCAGGTCACTGAGCCGTTCGGTGGCCGGGACGTGCGCGCCGTCCCACACCAGGGCATCGGTGGGGCACTGCTCGATGCAGACGCCGCAGTACATGCACAGCGACCAGTCGATGGTGAAGGTATCCAGGACATTGACCGTGCGGGGGCGCGCCCCGGGAGCGGGCGTCACCTTTTCCTGGTGCGAGGTCAGCGTGATGCACCATGTGGGGCACTCACGTGCACAGATCATGCAGGACGTGCAGTTCTCCTCCACCAGCGCGATGGAACCGTGGATCATCGGCCCCTCCTGACCCGCACGCCCGCTGCCGAGTTGGCGATGTCGGCAGCCGTCGCATCGGGATCCGACAGCAGGGCTGCCTCGGGGACACCAGGTGGCACGATTCGGCGCCGCGACGGTGACGCGTCGGACTCCCCCGGCTCCAGTGCGCCGGGCCAGGGGGTGACGAGGCGCGGGCCGAGCAGATAGTCCTTCCGTAACGGTGCGCCCCCTTGGTGGTTCAGCAGCGGGCGCGGGTCGCCCCCGGTGAAGGAAACGGCGAAGAAGTCGTTCACCTGGCGCTCCAGCCACGCGGCCGCGGGGAAGATGTCGGCCACGCTGTCCAGTCTGGCGTCCTCGCGCGGGACCAGGGTGGCAAGGTGGCGCCGTGCGAGCGAGTCGACGTCGTCAAACCAGGCCAGGATGCGGATCTCGTCACTGCGGCCCACTTCGTCCACGGCGGTCAGGTGCGTCAGGAACGCATAGCCCTGGCTCAGGCAGGAACTGACCTCGGCGCGCCACTGGCTGGGCGGGACCTCCTGGAACTCAGCCATCGCGCACCGTCTCCAGCACCGCGGTGAGCGCTGCGGGCGGTGGCGGGCAACCCGCGATGAAGTGGTCCACCTCGATGCCCAGGTCTGCTGCCCCTTTCGCCACGGAGTAGGAGTCCCAATACGGGCCCCCCGCGCACGCGCAGGCCCCGAACGCCACCACCGTGGGGCGGGCGGGCAGGGCGTCGATGACGGCCAGGATGGCGGGCGCCGCGGCATGGGTGATGGTGCCGGACAGGGTGAGAACGAGCCTGGCACCCTCGGGCGGCTCACCCACCTCCGGATTCCGGATCGCGGCCTGGCTCTCCAGCGCGCAACAGGCCAAGGGGAGGTCGTATACGAAGACCCGCCCGTCACCGAACCAGTCACGCGCGCTGAGCATGCGCGACAGTCTAGTCAACCCGGTACTGCCATGAATTCCGCTACGGAGACGTTGCGAATGTCCGGCTACACTGGAGCCGACTCTTCACAGCAATTCCCGAAGGACGTGTCCGTGGCACAGCCCAAGACCATTGAACGAGTTGTGATCCGCTTCGCCGGGGACTCCGGCGATGGCATGCAACTCACCGGTGACCGCTTTACCGCCGAGGCGGCAATCCTCGGCAACGACGTCGCCACCCTCCCCAATTTCCCGGCCGAGATCCGGGCCCCGCAAGGCACGTTGCCGGGCGTCTCCAGCTTCCAGCTCCATTTCGCGGACTTCGACATCCTCACACCCGGTGACCGCCCGGACGTGTTGGTGGCCATGAACCCCGCGTCGCTGAAGGCCAACCTGAAGGACCTCTCGCCGGGCGGGGTGATCATCGTCGACAACGCTGACTTCACCAAACGCAACCTGGCCAAGATCGGCTTGACGGAGAATCCGCTGGAGGACGGCACACTGCGGGACTACACGGTCCACTCGCTCGACCTGACCGGCATGGCCAGCAACGCGGTCAAGGACTTCGGCCTGTCCCGCAAGGACGCCTCCCGCACCAAGAACATGTTCGCACTCGGACTGCTGTCGTGGTTGTACTCCCGCGACACCCAGGCCACGCTGGAGTTCCTGGAGCGCAAGTTCGCCAAGGACCCCGACGTGCGCGACGCCAACATCGCAGCGTTCAAGGCCGGCCACGCCTTCGGCGAGACCACCGAGATGTTCGAACATCCCTACCAGGTGGCCGCCGCCCCCATGGCGTCGGGCCGCTACCGGCAGGTCACGGGCAACCTCGCCACCGCGTACGGCCTGCTGACGGGTGCGCAGAAGGCCGACATGGACCTGTTTCTCGGCTCCTACCC
>CAZPSO010000158.1:0-6334 GCA_964588895.1 uncultured Tessaracoccus sp. | reverse complement strand
CCCGCCAACGGGCTCGACCCGGCCGGCATCCGCTGGATGCGCCAACTGCTGCGGGACTACGCCCGCCGGGGCGGCACCGTCCTGCTCAGTTCCCACCTGCTCCACGAGGTGCAGCAGATCGCGGACCAACTGGTCATGATCGGCAACGGCCGGATCGTGGCCGACGGTCCCATGGCCGAACTGCTGGCCGACGAGGAGGACCTCGAGGACATGTTCATCACCCGCACCGCCCCCACGTCCCGCGAAAGGACCGGCTCATGACCGCCATCACCACCCATCCCAAGGATCTTCCCATGACCACCCACACCGCCTCCCGCCCGGCCATCGGGCCCACCCGCTTCCGGCAGGTTCTCGCGGTGGAATTCCGCAAGGCGGCCTCCACCACCGCCAGTTTCGCGCTGCTGGCAGCCATCGCCGGAGGGATCGCGCTGGTTGCAGTGATCTCTACCTTCGCGTTCACCTTCTTCGAGGACCAAGGCATGCCCTGGTTCATCAGGGTCGCCATCCTCATGGCAGCGCCCGGATTCCTGGTTCCTCCGGCAGTGATCCTGCTCTCGACGGCCGAGTGGTCCACCCGGTCGGCCATGACCACCTTCACGTTGGTCCCCCGCCGCAGCATCGTGCTGGCCGCCAAGGCGCTGGTCGCCGCGGTGATAGCCATCAGCGCATGGCTGCTGGCGCTCGGTTTCGGGATCCTGAGCTACGTGATCGGCGCAGTCGTGCACGGCGTGCGCGTGGAAGTGGACATGCCATGGCGACTGGCTGCCGGCGACCTGGGCGCCTTCCTCCTGCTGGCCGCCTCGGCACTGGCCTTGGGCCTGTTGATCCAGAACGCGCCGGCCGCCATCGTGGTGGTGCTGGCAGTCCCCAATCTCATCAGCGGCCTCGGAATGTTCGCCCAATGGCTGGACACGCTGGTCCTCTGGACCAACCTGCCCAACGCGCTGTACGGCTCGCTCCAGAGCGCGGAACCAACCGAGCCGGTTGACTGGGCCCGGTTGGCCAGTGCCGCCACCATCTGGATCATCGTCCCCGGCGTCCTGGGTTGGATCCGGACGCTTCGACGCGAAGCCAGCTGAGTCTCCGTCCACCGAGCGGGTGTGTGCCGTGGCACACACCCGCTTTGGCGTCGCCGAACGAAAGTATTACATCTTATTTGACTATCAACGATGATTGAGTATTATGTGTTCAGCACCTCGTCACGGAAAGGCATCTGATGTCTCGCCAGCCCTACCACCCGGCCACCTTCGCCCTGCAGGGAATCATCGCCCAGTCCAATGCCCTGGAACGCGAACTGGCCCGCCTGCTCGGCCTGAACACCACCGACTACCGTGCCCTGTCCACGCTCCAGCAACTCCCCCGCGACGAGCCCATCACGATGACCCGGCTCGGAGCAGCGCTCGGAACCACGCCCGCCACCACGGGAGCCATTGTCGACCGGCTCGAACGCGCCGGCTACGTCGCGCGCAACCGCACCGAGGCCGACCGGCGCCTGGTCACCCTGGAATCCACCCCGTCGGCCTGGACCCGCATCATGCAGATCATGCGTCCCCTGATGGACGCCAGCGACTCCTACATCAAGGCCCTCCCTCCCGAAGACGCCTCGATCGTGGCGGAGTTCCTCTCCGCCACCAACCAGCACCTCAGTGAACAGCTCGAGAGCCTCAGCGCACTCGACGACGTCCAGTAACGCCGCACGCGGCGCACCCCACCCCCAACCCTTACCCTCACCCACCCTGGAGACTCCCATGTCACTTCCATCCCTCTACGTGCGCCGCGGCCGATCGTGGTTCGTCGCCCTCTTCTTCGTACTCCTCGCCGGTGCCGTCATCGGGTTCCTGCCCGAGGCCGAGCGCGACGCCTCCAGCACAGACTCCCTGCCCCAGGGCTTCGACAGCACCCGCGCGGTGGAGCTCTCAGAACGTTTCCCCGACGAGGGCGACGGGACCGCGATCATCCTGTGGACCACCACCGACGGCAGCGAACTGACCGAGGAGCAGATCTCCGCGGCCCGCGAGTCGCTGTTCGACCGGCTGCCTGCAGACGCCGCGGCCGGCGGCCCGCCCCCCGGCGTCGGTGAAGGTGACACCGCTGGCCCGCCCCCCGGCGTCGGTGAAGGTGACACCGCTGGCCCGCCCCCCGGCGTCGGTGAAGGTGACACCGACGGCGCCCCCGCCGGCGTCCCTCCGTTCCCGTTGGTGAGCGAGGACAACACAGCCGCCTTTGGCACCATCACCGTCGACGCCGCCAGCGCCAGTTCCAACGGTGACGCCATCGAGGCCCTGCGGGCCGAACTGCGCGCGGAGGCAGCCGACGGGGTCACGGTGCAGGTCACCGGCCCCGCCGGCATCCGCGCCGACCTCGGGGCCGTGTTCGACGGCGCCAACTTCCGGCTGCTCGCCGCCACTGCCTCGGTGGTGGCCCTGCTGCTGCTCGCCACCTACCGCAGCCCCATCCTGTGGCTGATCCCGCTGACCGTGGTTGGGTTGGCCGACCGGCTCGCCACCATCGTCGCCACGCACGTCCTGAAGATCACCGGCGTCCCATGGGACGAGTCCACCATCGGCATCCTCTCGGTCCTGGTCTTCGGTGCCGGCACCAACTACGCCCTGCTGCTCATCTCCCGCTACCGCGACGAACTGCGAGCCACGCCCGACCGCTTCCTCGCGATGCGCAGGGCCCTCCGCCACGCCGGGGAAGCCGTGATCACCAGCGCCTTCACCGTCGTGCTCGGGGTACTGACCCTGCTGCTGTCAGTGGTCCCGGCCACGCGCGGACTCGGTCTGGCCAGCGCCGTCGGCATCATCATCGCCGCGGGCTACGCGCTGGTGGTGTTGCCGACGGTCCTGGTGCTGTTCGGCCGCTGGATCTTCTGGCCCCTCATCCCCCGCGTCGGGCAGCCCGCCCTGGTGGACAACCAACGCTCGCTGTGGGCACGCGTCGGCAATCTGGTTGCCCGGCGTCCTGCCGTCCTCGTGACGGCCACGCTGGCACTGCTGGCCGTGATGAGCCTCGGCCTGTTCCGCGTCGAGACCGGTCTTGGCCCCTCCGAGCAGTTCCTGCAGAAGCCGGAAGCCATCGCCGCGCTCGACCGGCTCGGCGAATCGTTCCCCGCCGGGGAGTCGGACCCGGCGCTGGTCATCACCGAGGACGACGGCCAACGCGTGGCCGGGATCGCCGAGGGCGTCCCCGGGGTGGCGGCAGCCTCCGTCGGTGAGACGGCTGGCGAATTGACCAAGGTGCGCGTGGTGCTCGAACCCGACCCGGGCAGCAATGAGGCACGGCAGGTGGTTCGTGACCTGCGGACCGCGCTGGAGGGCTTGGAGCCCACCTTCGTGGGCGGCACTGAGGCGCAGGCCGTCGACAGCCGCGACGGCGCCGCACAGGACCAGGGCACCATCATTCCCCTGGTGCTGGTGCTGGTGCTGGGCGGATTGGTGTTGCTGTTACGTTCCATCGTGGCTCCCGTGATCCTGGTGACCACGGTGGTGGGCACATTCGCCGCCGCGCTCGGCACCGCCTGGGTGCTGTTCACCGGGGTGCTCGGATTCGAGCGACTCGACACCAGCGTCCCGCTGCTGTCCTTCCTGTTCCTGGTGGCCTTGGGTGTGGACTACAACATCTTCCTGGTCACCCGAGCTCGGGAGGAGAGCCTGACGCATGGCAGCCGGCGCGGCATCCTGCGGGCGTTGACGGCCACCGGCGGCGTGATCACCAGTGCGGGCATCCTGCTCGCCGCCGTGTTCGCCGTGCTCGGGGTGCTGCCGCTGGTGGTGCTGGCCCAGATCGGTGTGGTCATCGGCATCGGCGTCCTCCTGGACACCCTGTTGGTCAGGACGGTGCTGGTTCCCTCGATCGCCATCCTGCTCGGGGACGCGTTCTGGTGGCCCCGCCGCACGGGTAGCCCCCAGCCCCCCGCGGGGGACACTGCCCCTCGGCATGCCGCACCGGAGGCCCCGGACACACGCGAAGAAGACCTGGTGCTCGTCTGAGACCGGCTAGCTGCCGGCGGAAGGGAAGGGCGCGACGGTTCCCCGCCGCGCGCCCTTCCCGCCTGCGTCAGTCCAGGAGCTCCCGCAGCCACTGGGTGGCTTCGTTGAAGTCTGTGTCGGAGTAGCCCCGCGGAATGTCGGGGGCCCGCAGGTCGGCCCGCACGTAGGAGCCCAGGAAGATCACGTCGCGACAGACCCGGTGCAGGCCCATCAGCGACTCGGCCACCCGCCGGTCGCGCAGGTGACCCTCGACGTCGATGGCGAAGCAGTAGCTTCCCAGGGCGGTCTTGGTGGGGCGTGATTCGATGCGCGTCAGGTTGACCCCCCGGACGGCGAACTGTTCCAGGATGTCCAGCAGGGCCCCGGCATGGTCGTCGTGGATGTAGGCCATGAGCGTGGTCTTGTCGGTGCCGGTGGGCTCCGGCACCCGCGAGGGAAGCCCCACCTCGATGAACCGGGTCACAGCGCCGGGGTTGTCCTCGATGGCATAGGCCAGTTCGTGGAGCGCGTAGAGCTCACCGGCAACCCGGGCGGAGATGGCGGCGTCGTAGCGGGATCCGGGATCCGATACCTCCATGGCGGCACCGGCCGTCGAGCCCGCCTCCGTGACGTTCGCGTCGGGCAGCATCAGGGCCAGCCAGTCCCGGCACTGGGCGGCCGCATGGCCGTGGGTGAGGACGTGGGTGACATCGTCCATGGTGGTCCCGGGGCGGACGTAGAGGCCGAACTCCACCGGGATCACGATCTCCCGGCGGATCATCAGCGGCACGTCGCCCAGCAGCTTGTCGAGCGTGGCGGAGACGCCTCCTTCCACGGAGTTCTCGATGGGCACCACCACGGAGTCCACCTGCCCCTCCCGCACCGAGTCGAGCGCCTCCGCCACACTGGGGAAGGGCATGGCCTCGCCCTCCCAGAAGGTCAACAGGGCCTGGTGGGTGAAGGTTCCGGCGGGTCCAAAGTATCCGAGCACAGCATCAGGCTATTGCATGCCTGAGCCGTGGCATGGTTACGCTGACCGGGTGAAGCGATGGACTCGACGTGCGGCTGCCGGTGTGGCTGTGGCGACGCTGGTGGGACTGGTCTGCCTGGCCCCTGCCCACGCGCAACCCGACGTCACCCAGATGCAGCCCCGCGACTGCCTCGACATCGGCGCCACGCCGGACGCCGACATCCCCCAGGCCTGGCACCTGGAGCGGCTCAACATGAACGCGGCCTGGACGATGGCCACCGGAGCCGGGGTCACGGTGGCCGTGATCGATACCGGTGTGGCTTCGGAGGGGACGCCGTTCTTCAGCGCCGATCGCATCACCAACTACGACGTGCTGTCAGGCATGGACCGTCAGGACCGCGAGCGCGGTGGCATGGACTGCATCCACGGGACACAGGTGGCCGGCCTGCTGGCCGCGGGCCGGGCGGCATCGGGCCCCGTGGACCTGCGCACCAACTTCTCCGGCATCGCCCCCGAGGCCACCGTCATCGCGTACCGCGTCCTCAGCACCTCCAATGCCAACCCGGACGACGAGGAGTTCGACACGGTCGACGCCACCATCGTGGCCCTCCGTCACGCCGTCGGGGAGGGCGTCGACGTGATCAACCTGTCGCAGATGGTCTCCGGCAGCGAACCGAGGCTGCCCGAGTTGCGTGCCGCCGTCCAGGAGGCGATCGACGCGGGGGTCGTGGTGGTGGCCGCCGCCGGCAACCTCGTGGAGGGGGAGCCCCCCGGACCCGCCTATCCGGCGTCGTTCGAGGGAGTCATCTCCGTGGGCATGACCACACGCAGCGACGCTGCCTCCCCCGCCAGCCTGCCGGCACCCGACGGCGCACCCGGCGTGGCAGTCAGCGCACCCGGTTCGGGCATCATGTCCCTCAACCCGTCGCGCCCCCGGGACCAGGCCGCCTACACCAACCAGGCCTATGCCATCGAGATCGAGGGCACCTCGTTCGCGGCACCCATCGTGGCCGGGGTGGCGGCGCTGCTGCTGGAGGTGGAACCGGACCTGACCCCCGCGCAAGTCAAGACTCGCCTGATCGAGACCGCCGACCCCCCGGCCAACACCGCACCAGGGAGGCGCGACGGCTTCGGCATCGTCAACCCGGTGCGCGCCCTCGCCGGCGTCCCACTCCCGCAGGAGACCGGTGAACCCGTCCTCGAGGAGATCCCTGCCCAGCCCCTGCCCGAACCCGAGCGACGCGACATGGCGCCCATCTACGCGGGGATCGGCATCGGAGCGGCGGCCCTGTTCCTGGTGGGCATGGGCCTGGTGATCAGCATCACCGTCCCAGCCGCCCGTCGTCGCACCCGCGGTGAGTGAGTGCGTCGCATCACTCTGCCTCCGGTCCAG
>CAZPSO010000157.1:0-6397 GCA_964588895.1 uncultured Tessaracoccus sp. | reverse complement strand
GGGTGACCGGGACGTTGGAGCCCCACATCATCAGGTAGGTGGCGTCCCACCAGTCGCCGGACTCCGGGACGTCGGTCTGGTCGCCGAAGACCTGTGGGCTCGCCACGGGCAGATCGGCGTACCAGTCGTAGAAGCTGGTCATCGCGCCGCCGATGAGGTGGTTGAAGCGGGTGCCGATGGCGTGGGAAACCATGGACATCGCCGGGATCGGCGAGAACGACACGCACCGGTCGGGGCCGTAGTTCTTGATGGTGTTGACGTAGCTGGCGGCCGAGATCTCCAGGGCCTCGTCCCAGCTGACACGCACCAATCCGCCCTTGCCTCGCGCCTGCTGGTACTTGCGACGCGAGACCGGGTCCGTGGAGATCTCCCGGAACGCCTCAACCGGATCACCCAGTCGCTTCTTCGCCTCCCGGAACATCTCCACCAGCACCCCGCGGGCGTAGGGGTAACGCACCCGGGTGGGCGAATACGTGTACCAGGAGAAGGCCGCACCACGCGGACATCCGCGCGGCTCGTACTCGGGCCGGTCGGGACCCGTGGACGGGTAGTCGGTCTGCTGCTGCTCCCACGTGATGATCCCGTCCTTGACGTACACCTTCCAGGAGCACGAGCCGGTGCAGTTCACACCGTGGGTGGAGCGCACCACCTTGTCGTGGCTCCAGCGGTCGCGGTAGAAGAAATCCCCGGCGCGGCCGCCTACGCGGAATTGGGCTCGGGCATCGTCAGTCTGATCCCACTTGGAAAAGAACTTGCCAACTTTGAGCAAGGCGTCCGCCGCGGGGCCGTCAAGGCGTGGAACATCGGTGGTCATGCCCCAGTCTCGCATGACCCGATGTGGTATTTCCGAGTTCCTTGGAGAAGGTCTCTTCATCGTGCATCGGTTCGCCGGAAGCCCCGAGGCGTGCGGCCTCGGCCGGTGTATCGATGTCCGCCACGACGGCGGCCGGTGCCGGAATCCGCACGCAATCCAGCTGGGCCAGGAAGCGACGGACCGACATGTCCCGGCCCTGGGGCCACCGGTGGCCAGCCGCGCGCAGGGCCGGGGCACGGTAGATCCCGGCCAGGTACTGGGGCCATCCCCCAGCGTCGAGGAGGACCAGGCCGTCGGCACCCTCCAAGCGCGCACGGTGGGCCAGCAGTGTCTCCACCACCGACTCGGGTTCGGCCAGGTCACCGGCCAGCAGGAGGACGCTGCCCTCGCCCGGAACTTCGGCCATTGCCGTGGTGATGCCGGCAACGGGACCCCCGAAGGGCGGGTCTTCCGTCACGAACGTGACGCCCTTGATCCCGGCACGTTCGGGGCCGGCCACCACGATGCGCCCCACATGGGGCGCCACGGCGTCGCAGCAGCGCTGCAGGAGGCTGCTCCCCTGAAGGCGAAGCAGGAGTTTGTCGGTGCCCATCCGCGAGGAGCGGCCCCCGGCCAAGACGATCGCCGCGTCCACGATCACCCCCCGGCGAAGGGCGGCAGCACGTCGAGTTGTTCCACTCCCGCCAGTCCGGTGGCGCGGTCGGTGACGCGGACGCCGTCGGCCAGTAGTGAACTGGCGGCCAGCACCCGGGCCAGGGCGTCGTTGTCCGCGCCCAGGCGTGAGAGGGCCTGTTGGGCGGTCAGTCCCGAGGCCTCCATGTCCATCACGTCGCGACCGGCAGCATCCGCGGCCCCCGCGTAGAACCTGATCTGCATCATCCCCTCCTCAGCCACCGATGGCACTCATGGTGCGCTCGGGTGGTACGAAATCGTCATTGTCGATGCCGTGGGCGCGGGGTTTGCTCCACTGGGCCCCCATCCAGGCGGCCAGGAGTTCCTCGTCGCTACCGCCGGAGCGCAGGATGACGCGCAGGTCGGTTTCCGTGCGGGAGAACAGGCAACTGCGCACCATGCCGTCGGAGGTGATGCGGGTGCGGTCGCAATCCCCGCAGAACGGGGCGGTCACCGACGCGATCACACCCACCCGCCCGCCCGGCTGTTCGCCGTCGGCCTCCACCCGCCAGAGCTGGGCCGGGGCCGAGCCACGGGGCTCCTCCAGCGGGGCCATGGTGAAACGCTGCAGCAGGGCGTCGAGAATCTCGTGCGCGGTGACCATCCCCTCACGCACCCATTCGTGCTTCGGGCCCAGCGGCATCTGCTCGATGTAGCGCAGCTCGTACCCGCGCTGTAGACAGAACTCGGCAAGGGGCACGATGTCAGCCTCGTTGCGCTCGCGCATGATCACCGCGTTGACCTTGATGGGATGCAGCCCGAGTGCCTCCACAGCCTCCAGCGACTTCAGCACGTCGTGCAACCGGTCGCGGCGGGCGAGCCGGGCGTAGCGCTCGCGGTCCAGGGAATCCAGCGAGATGTTGACGCGGTCCAGTCCGGCGTCGACGAGACCCCGGATGCGCTTGTCCAGGCCCAGTCCGTTGGTGGTGAGCGCGAGCTCTGGCTTGCCGCTGGCGCCTTGGAGCTGCGATGCGTCGGCGATGATGCGCTCCAGCGACTGGCGCAGCAGGGGCTCCCCTCCCGTGAAGCGGATGCGGGTGATGCCCAGTTGCTCCACAGCCACCCTGATCAGGCGCCCGATCTCGGCGTCGGAGAGCGTTTGCTCATCCGGCAGCCAGGACATGCCCTCGGCCGGCATGCAGTAGGTGCAGCGCAAGTTGCAGCGGTCTGTCAGCGAAACGCGGAGGTCCCGCGCCACGCGTGCGTGCCGATCACGGAGCTGGAGCATGCCCATCATGGTATCCACAAGATCCTAGGAAAAAGCCTGATCCACCGCCTCCGGCCGTTTGCGCAGCCGGCTCGCGATGTTTCGCCGGTCGCCCGCCGCGTCCCCTGTCGGGCGCCATATCCCACCCCGCGTCCGCTTCCTCCACGGAAACGGCTAAAATCGTCCAAACGGCAAACTGCTGGACTGCGTAGAGATTCGGATTGGGTGAGGACATGCCACATGGACTGGGGCCCACACGAGCGCGCGTCCTGGCCCTGCTCCAGAGATCGGGGGATCCCCTGTCGGTCTCGGAGATCGCCGCACAGCTGAGTCTTCACCGCAATTCCGTGCGATTTCACCTGGACGCGCTCGAGGAGCAGGGATTCGTGCACCACAGCGTGGCGGTGACCGGTCACCAGGGCAGGCCACCCTTGCAGTACACCGCCACCAATGACTCCCCCACCATCGGCAGCGTCCACATGATGGAGATGGTGGAGGTGCTGCTGGAACGGTTCGTGGCGCCGTCGCCAGACGCCTACGACCAAGCGCTCAAGGCCGGGCGCGACTGGGGCGCCCGTATCCTGAGGGACGATCCGGCTGCCGACCCCGCGCTGGTGGTTGATGCGCTGGTGCGCTACTTCGGGGAGCGAGGATTTGCCACCAGTTCCTCCAAGGAGGCCTTCAACTTCGCCCGCTGCCCCTTCAGGCACTCGGTGTCCGACGACACACTCCCCTTGGTGTGCAGCATGCATCGCGGTTTCGTGGAGGGTTATCTGGAAGCAGGCGGCAGCCCCGACCGGGTGGCCAGCATGAACGTCGGGCCCCGGCTGTGCACCGTCGCACTGACGCCTTCGGTGCCCGCCCCCAGCCACTGACAGCCCCTGTCACGACCGCGGCGACGCTCCGCCGGGTTCCGGTGCGTCGACGTACTCGTGAAGTCTGGCCATGAGCTGCGGCCGTGAGTTGACCCCCACCTGCTTCATCAGGGCCGAGGTCCTCTTCTTCACCCCCGACTCCGACATGTGCACCCGGCGCGCGATTTCCCCATAGCTCGCCCCCGTGAGCAGGTGCCTCACGATGCGCGTATCCAGCTCGCCCAAGCTCAGCGACGGCAGGAGCGTGGGGGCTGGTTCGGCGTAGTCCTGCAGCAGCTCGTCCATGGCCCGGGTGGAACTGACGGTGAAGCCCGCGGCGGCGGCGCGGATGGCCGCCAACAGCTGGCTCGGCGATTCGTCCTTGAACAGGTACCCACACGCCCCGGCGCGGTACGCCGCGGTGAGGGGCTCGGTGGCGAAGGCGGTCAGGATCAGCACCTGCGGTGCCGGCGTGCGGGCCCGCAACCGCCGGCACACCTCCGCCCCGGTCATGCCGGGCATCCGCATGTCCATCAGCCACACGTCCACCGGCGACTCGACGCGCAATGCTTCCTCACCCGAGGAGCACACGGCCACCAGGTCGATGTCATCGGCCTCCTGCGCCGTGACCGCGAGCAGGCGCCGCACCATGGCGTCGTCGTCGCAGATGCCCAGGCGGATCACGACTGGCTTCCTCGCTGGTCGCCCTTCTGCAGCGGGAGACTCACCTCGCACACCCACGACCCCCTTATCCGTTTGGATGAAATGCTACCGCCGAGGGCCGCCGCCCGGGACCGCATGCTCTTGACCCCGAGCCCCGAGATGGTGGTTTCACGGGACGGGTCCAGCGGATTGGTCACCAGCAGGTCCAGTGTCTTCGGCGTCACCTCCACCGTCACGACGCACGTTCCCGCCCTGGCACCGTGCTTGGCCACATTGTGCAGGGCCTCCTGCATGATCCGGCCCGCGACGCGGTCCACCTCGTCGGGCAGCTCCAGGATTTCCAGGCTTGCCTGCACCTTGATGCCTTGGCGACGGAGCTCCTGCGTGCCCGCCACGACGGCCTCCCGCAGCGTGACCTCGGGTGCGGCCACCCGGTCCGAGCCACCCAGGAGATGCGTGACCTCCCGGACCGATTGGCTGGCCAGCCTGGCCTGCTCCGCCAGCACCGCCAGCTCCTCCGAGGTGGCGGTCCCGGCCTTCTGCACTGCGTTGGCCTGCATCGCCAGGATGGCCAGGTTGCGGGCAACGGAGTCGTGCAGTTCCCAGGCCAGCTCCAGCTCCCGCTCCCGGTACTCCGCGCGGATGCGGGCGGTAGCGGCGCGTGCAACGGCCCGCATACCCAGCCCGATCGCCCACACGACCCCGTGCAAGAACAGCCAGCCCAGCATGGCGCCGATCCAGTCCTCGTCTGCCCCGGACAGGCGCAGGCTTGTCCTGAACCCGGCGGCGACGCCGAAGATGGTGGCGACGATGGCCAGGGGGAACTCGTCCTTCCTGACGGCAGTGATCACTGGGAGGGCGCAGGCATAGAGCGTCACTCCCACATCGTGGGGATCCATGACCATCACCACCGCCAGCACCGCCAGGGCCAGGGCGATTCCGATGCGCGTCCAGCGCAGCGCCAGGATTGCGGCACCGAGCGCGGCCACGTCGAGGGGCAGGCTTGACCACGAAGTCACCCCGGTTGCCCTCGAGTACAACATCGGCACGATGAGGAGCGCGGAGACCAACAGCTCCGCTCCGCCGGAACGGACCACTCTCCAACCCTTCACGGGGCCACTCTATCCAGCGCGCTGCGGGGGCCAGTGACTGCAGAGGCGCCCCTCAGCTGGCCGAGGGTCCTTTAGTGCCCGGTCTTGGGTACGAAAGAACCCGCTGATCGATGACGTTATGTTCCCGGCTTCCGATCTGAGAATCTTTGAACATGAAATTCGCCGTTTCGCTCGTTGCCACCCTGACGTTCATGATCGCCCCTATCATTCCGTCCAGCGTGGGTGAGCCGGCGGATGCCACCCCGGACTTCACCTTTTGCATGTGGTTCAAGTACATGCCGCTCTGCCCCGCGACCCGCTGACGCTCTTCCGCCCGGGCGACCGTGTGATACCCCTGCGTCGATGAGTGGATCCCTCCTGTGCCGATGATGGACGGTCAGGGGTTCCGAGACGGTGGGTTCAAGGGGCGCCGACGGCCCTGCGTCGGACCACCACGGTGTTCAGCATCATGTCCGCCAGGTGGCGACGCTCTGCGCCCACCACCACGACGGGGATCACGAGGCACTTCAGAAGCGTACGGACGATGGGGCGCCAGATCCCCAGGGTCTGGCCGTCCAGCCGAATGACGCCGATGCCGGCCAGGAGCTGCCCGAAGCTGCCGCCGGTGAACAGCGTCAAAATGCTCGCCTGAACGAAGAAGACCGCGAGGATCATGAACGACTTCCAGCCGCTCTCGTTCATTACGCCCCAGCCGAAGAGGGCGATGGCCAGCACCATGCTGGCGGTCCAGTCCAACAGAAGCGCCGCTACGCGCTGGCTCCAGGAGGCAACGGACCCGCGCCCGGAGACCGGGAGTCCCAGCCTTGAGCGCCGCTTGTTGTCGTTGTTGGGCACGCGGGAAGCTTAGCCGGTGTAACGCGGCCGTTACGCGGATGCAACGCCCGGGCAATTCCGAGCCACTAATGTCGTTCGCATCAACCGAAACGAAAGGCTCCCATGTTCAACTCCGCCGATGAGCTGCTCGCCTACGTCAAGGACGAGGACGTCGAGACGGTCGACGTCCGCTTCTGCGACGTGCCTGGCGTCATGCAACACTTCACTGTTCCCGCCGGCTCATTCGGACCCGAGGTCTTCG
>CAZPSO010000156.1:4414-6398 GCA_964588895.1 uncultured Tessaracoccus sp. | reverse complement strand
ACAGCAGCTCGGGGGAGTACATCTATCACGTCCGCGGCGGTCAGTTCTATGACCGAACCAACCCCGAGGAGTGCTTCGCCACTGAGAGTGACGCCCGGGCGGCCGGGTACCGCAAGTCGCAGCGCTGATTAGTTCACCGCTCCACCCGGAGGGTCTCGCGGACTTCCTGGACGTCGGCCATCGCCTGCTGATCGGCGTTGACGGCACCACCCCAGAAGACCGAGAGCCCTTCCGGGTTGCCGGTATCCACCACGACGTACTCGGCCGCGGACCCGCCTCCGGGGGCGTCCGTCGAGCCGGCCTCGACGCGCACCCGCCAACCGGGGTGGCCGTCGATCTCCACGGCCTCGTCCACCACCAGCGTCTTGCCCGTCAGGCCGGGGTAGCTGATCGACGAAAGGTGGCAATCCATCACCTGACGGGCCGTGATGCGGGGGTCGGTGAACCCGTGCTCCGACGGGGCCAGGCCCACCACGAGCACGTTGTACCAGGTGGTGCCGGGGTGGTTGCGCTCCGCGACGCCCTGATCGGCGAGGGTGTTGGCCCAGGTCCGGTCGCTCACATCCCATCCGGTGCGTGGCGGTTCGAACGACAGGTCGGCCCCGTAGACGCGGCTAGCGCTGTTGGCGGACGCACGCACGTTGGAGACTCTGGGGCATTCGACGAGCTCACCCACGTCGTCGCTCGGCGGGGGATCCGACGGCGTGGGTGACTCGCTGGGCAGCGTCTCGTCCCACACGCTTCCCGTGGGCCTGGCCGTCTGCGTGTTGTCAGGCGCGGCGATGGTGCCGCCGGGCAGGTTGCCGGTCAGTGCCAGGGCGGCCACCACCGCGATGACGGCCACCATCACCCCCAGCCCGATCCACAGGGGGGTCTTGCTCCGGGATGCGGCGTTGTTCGGGGCCCCGCCCGGAAGCTGGCCTGCCGCACCCCATGCCTGCCCGTCCCAGTAGCGGGGACGGTTGGGGTCCTGGGGATCCGGGTACCAGCCTGGTTGTGCCATGGGTGGCAGTGTAGGGCTGCGGGGGTTCGACTCGGCTAGACTCACGCCATGGCTCGAGTCGTCGTGAATGTGATGCCCAAACCCGAGATCCTCGACCCCCAGGGGAAGGCGGTCACCGGCGCCCTGAAGCGTCTGGGATTCGACGGCATGACCGTGCGCCAGGGCAAGCGTTTCGAGGTGGAGGTGGACGGAGAGGTCACCCCCGAGGTGCTGGCCCGCATCGAGGAGGCGGCAGACACCCTGTTCGCCAACACCGTCATCGAATCCTTTGACGTGGTGACCGACTGATGAGGATTGGCGTCGTCACGTTTCCCGGATCGCTGGACGACCAGGACGCGTTGCGCGCGGTGACGCTCAGCGGCGCGGAGGCCGTTCCCCTGTGGCACGGGTCGGACTCCACCGACGGCGTGGACGCCATCATCCTTCCCGGTGGGTTCTCCTACGGCGACTACCTGCGCGCCGGGGCCATCGCCCGATTCAGCCCCGTGATGGACAGCGTGATCGACGCTGCTCACCGGGGAATGCCCATCCTGGGCATCTGCAACGGTTTCCAGTTGCTCTGCGAGGCCCACCTGCTGGAGGGCGCCATGATCCGCAATGTGGACCAGCAGTTCATCTGTCGCGACGAGCGGCTGCGGGTCGAGACCATCGACACGGTGTGGACCTGCGACTTCGAAGTGGGTCAGGAGATCACGATCGTCCTGAAGAACGGTGAAGGGAACTACCAGGCCAGCCCTGAGGCACTACGCAAGTTGGAGGACAACGACCAAGTGGTCTTCCGGTACCTGGAGAACCCCAACGGGTCCGCGAACGACATCGCGGGCATCACCAACGAGCGCGGCAACGTCGTCGGTCTGATGCCGCACCCCGAGCACAACGTCGAATCTCTCACCAGCCCCAGCCTGGATGGACAGAAGTTCTTCTCCTCGGCCATCCGCTTCCTGGGCGCCCGCGTCGGCTGAGCGCCGCGCTTTCAGAGTC
>CAZPSO010000156.1:0-4314 GCA_964588895.1 uncultured Tessaracoccus sp. | reverse complement strand
GGGCCGTTGCCATGGCCGTGGCCCTTCCCCTTGTCGGAGCCCTTCCCGTGGCCGTGGCCCTTCCCCTTGCCGGGGCCGTTGTTGTCCTTGGGCTTGCGAGGCTCGGGACCGATCTCGGCAGAGGTGTCGGCGTTCGGGCCGTAGTTGAGCGTGAAGGGAGGGGTGTTCCAAACCTCCCAGTGGGCCGGATTGTTCGGGTCACCCAACGCCTTGAGAACGCGCAACTCAAGCACGTAGTCGCCGTAGTCGGCGCGACGCATCTTGTTGTTGCCCTTGTTGCCCTGATAGGTGCCGTCCCATGTCAACGACACCAGCCCCTCGAAGCGGCCCTGGTCGACGATGGTGGTGTAGTTCATGAAGTTTGGATGAACCCTCGGCCCCTTCGTCCCGTCCGGGTTGGCCCGGTAGATGTCGAAGTACAGAGCAGAGACGGGGTACTGGGTCTGGAAAGCGATGACTGGCATGTCATTGCCCTCCATCGAGTACTCCCGCCACGGTTCGGCGACGTAGAGCCCACCGTCATCCCCCACGTACGCGAGGACCGCGGTGGTCAGTGCCTGCAGCGCCTGGTAATCACCCGAGAGCCCTGCAAAAGGCACGACCAGGTCCTCCGTGGCGCTGCTCAGGGTGATCCAGCCTCCGTAGATGGCACCATCCACACCGAAGTCCTCGCCGATCGCCGCGGTGAAGGTGGCGCTCCCGCCAGCCGGGACCGTGATGCTGTTGCCCGAGAACTCCACGTTGGCATCCAACGCGTAGAAGCCGGGGTTGGCAGGGTCACCCCAGGTAGCGATGCCATGCTCCACGCCAACGGCGTATGTCTGCGCGGACGTGCCGTCGTTGGTCACCGTGACGGTGGTGGTCACTGGGCCGTGCTCGCCCTCCCCGAGCGAAATCTTGCTCGGATCGATGCTGGTGGCGGTGGTGATGGCCTGTGGGATGTCGATCATGCCCGCACCCTGACGGTGCACCGGCTCAAGGTAGCCGGCCCCGGGGACCAGGCCCCAGTCGTACGGATCGGCGGTGTTGCTCAGCGTGCGTCGCACCTCGAACGGGTCGAGGCCCGGCTTGGCCTCCAGCAGCAATGCGACGGCGCCCGCCACGTGCGGGGCAGCCATCGATGTGCCGCCCTGGGTGGCGTAACTGCCTTCCTCCAGCGGGTAGGTGCTGTAGATGGAGCCGCCCGGCGCGGAGACGTCCGGCTTCAGGGTGAGGTCTGCGGCCAGGCCGAAGGAGCTGAAGTCGGACTGGTAGCCGCCGGTGGGGTTGTCGAAGCGACGGGGCTCCTCCGAGATCTGGATGGCGAGAGAACCGGTCTGGCTGATCTCGGCGAGCAGTGCCTGCCCATCGGCCTGCAGCAGCGTGGCCACCGGGATGGTGATCTCGGTGTCGCCCTCGACGGTGGCGTTGATGACGCCGGCCGTGTTGTTGAAGATGAACAAGGCGTCGTAACCCGCCTGCTGGGCGGTGAGTGCCTTCTCGTGGAAGGTGCAGTCGCCGCGCTGCACCAGCAGCGCCTGGCCCTCATCCGTCGCGGGTGCCGGGGGCTCGGCGGGGCACCCCAGGATGGGGTTGGCTGCCACGATGTCGTAGGAGGAACCGGGTTCGAAGCCCGGGGATCCCGTCGAGCCCATGTAGGCCACCTCGAGCCCGCCCGCGGTGGCGATGTAGTCGGCCATGTACTGGGTGTTGTCCACCGAACCGACGGCGATCACGTTGTGCGCCACGGCGGGAGCCCCTCCGGAGAAGGTGCCCGAGACGCCGGCGTTGCCCTGCGAGACCACGACGGCCACGCCGTGGTCCTCCACGATGCGGTCGGCTGCCACCGCGGTGGGGTAGCTGGGCCACGTGACGAACGCGGCGCCGAGGCTCATGTTGATGACATCCATCCCGTCGGCGACGGCCCTGTCCATGGCGGCCATGATGACGTCGGCCGAGCTGCTGCCGTCGCAGCCGAAGACCCGGTAGGCGCCGAACGTGACGTCCGGGGCCACCCCCTGGATCTGCCCGTTGGCGCCGACGATGCCGGCCACGTGCGTGCCGTGTCCGCCACAGTCGTCGGGGAAGGGGTCGGGCCGGGGGGTGTTGGCCGTGGGATCGGAACTGCCGGAGTCGTAGGCGTCGCCCACGAAGTCGTAGCCATAGGCCACGCGCGCGTTCGGGAAGTCACGGGTTTCGTCGTTGACGCCGGATCCGCCGAAGTCGGGATGGTTGTAGTCGATGCCGGAGTCGATGACGCCCACCTTGACGCCCTCGCCGGTGACGCCCAGTTCCTGGTTGGCGACATCTGCACCGGTCAACTGCTTTGCGTACTCGACGGCGGGGGTGGCGTCACGCTCGACGGGCTGGGTGAACTCCACGACCGGATAGACGCCCTTGACGCCGCGCACTTGCGACAGGGAAGCGGCCTTGTTGCTGTCCAGCTCGACGCTGACCCCGTTCCATGCACGACTGAAGGAGTCGCGGACCTGCACGTCGAGGCCCTTGGCGCGGGCGTCGGAGACCAGCTGATTGGCGCTGGTGCCCTCCAGTTCTACGAGCCAGCGGTCCTCGAGCACGGAGTTGCCGTAGTGGGCGAGCTGCTCTTCGATGCTGGGGGTGGGGGCGGCCAGGCCGAAGTCGGACGCGTCACCCAAATGGGTGTCGTCCACCTGGTCGGCGCCAGCGGTCAGCGCCGAGCTGGCCAACAGCGCAGCAGCCGCGATGCTCACGCCGACTGTACGCAGCCGCCTTGGCTTGTGGGAGTGAGGGTTCATGGGGGTGCTCCTCGTGTTTCGCCTGCATCCGGGCCTTCCTTGGCCGGGACTGGTTGGCCATTCAACCCGATGAGGGGGTCACCCCTGAGTGGTTTCCTGAATCTTTCTCAGCTCGGATAGCCGTTCTCGCGGTTCCGGGTCACCGCGCCCTGGTATCCGTCCACCATCCCCCAGATCCACAGTCCCAGCGCGATGGGGATACCGATGAGGATGACCGAGAGCAGGAGAGCGACGAAGTAGCCCACCAGAATCCCGATTCCCCGGCCCACGTTGCCGTTGATGATGGAGCCGAGCCCGGGGATGAAGAACGACGCAACCAGGCCCAGTACCGGTTCCTTGCGCGGCACCTGCGGCCCGGTCCAGCCGTAGAGCCCGTACCCTCTGGGCTGCGGGGCGTGCGGCGACGGTGCCCACGAGTTGTGGTACTGCTGGCTGTACGGCCGGGGGCCGGGAAGTTCACCGTAGAGACTCGGACGCGGGGCCCCACTCGGTGGTGCGTGGCGCGTGGTGTCTTCCCGCTGCGGAGTCGTGGGCTGGGGTGCACCGTCCGGATGGGCTGGTGGAGGCCCGAAGGATGGCCCGGCTGGCGGCCCCCCGAACGACGGTCCGGGGTGCCGGGGATCGGCACCCGGCTGCTGCCTGGGATCGGGGGCCGTCGGATGGCTCATGGATCCATTGTCCACCATCGCTTCCGCCCACCCGATCCAGCCACCTGGCTACGCGCCATCCGGGTAATGTGGGCCGAATGAACACCCCCGTGGACAAGGCCCAGACCCACGCCGAGAAGGTCAAGGAGTCGGGCGCCTACCGGGCCCTGGTCCGGTTCGGTTTGGTGGCCTTCGGGCTAGTGCACCTCCTGATCGGCTGGCTGGGTTTCAGGTTGGCGCTGGGAGAGAGTGAGGAGGCCTCGCAGACGGGGGCCCTGCGCACCCTGGCCGAAGGGCCGCTGGGACAAGTCCTGATGTGGGCCATTGCCCTTGCGTTCGCCGTGATCACCATCTGGCAGTTGCTGATGGCCTTCACCGGCTGGCGGATGTTCAGCGGCTCGAAGCGCACCCGTAAACGTCTGAGCAGCATGGGGCGGGCGGTGGTCTATGGGGTGCTGGCCTACCAGTCCTTCCAGATCGCCACCGGCGCCGGCGTCAGCGAGAGCGGGGAAACCGAGCGGTCCATCACCGCCGACATCCTGGCCATGTCGTTCGGCCGCGTCCTGGTGGCGGTGGTCGGCCTGGTGATCATCGCCGTCGGGGTCTATCACGTCTACAAAGGCATCAAGGACAAGTACGAGGACGAGATCGAGGGGACGCTCGGCCGCGTCGGCACCTGGGCAGCCCGCTTGGGCCACGTCGCCAAGGGCGTCTCCATCGCCATCGTCGGCGTGCTGTTCGGCCTGGCGGCGTGGACCTACGATCCCGACGACGCCGGCGGGATCGACCAGGCTCTGCAGAGCCTGCGTGAAGCCCCGTTCGGCCCTTGGCTCCTCATCGCGGTCGCCATCGGACTGGCGCTCTACGGGCTCTACTGCTTCTTCTGGGCTCGCCGCGCCCGGTTCAACTGA
>CAZPSO010000155.1:0-6401 GCA_964588895.1 uncultured Tessaracoccus sp. | reverse complement strand
CGTCGTTGGTGGAGCCGCCGGCCAGCATGCCCAGCGCCATGCACAGGGACAGGGGGGAGAACACCACGTTGTCATCATCCGAGGCGAGGGCGGTCAGGCCCATGCCCGTGCAGGCGTCCCGCACGCTTTCGAAGGCGGAGGCATCGGCGAGGCCGGACTGCTCGTATGCCACGTCAGAGTTCAGCACCACCGTCGTCGTGCTCCCATCCACGTCGCCGCCGTTCCCATCGTTGCCAGTGGTCGAACACCCGACCACCATGAGCGCTGCAAGCAGCATCGCCATCCACTTCATGACACCAAACTACGATGTGACGACGGTAATGAGTTGGGACGAATATGCATTGTCATCATATTGTGACTCTTGAATAGCCCTTCCCCGCATGCCGGGCTCCGGGCCGGTGCACCAACTTGCGCCCACTGGGCGCGTCGAGGGCATATGCCCCCCGAGCTGGCCTTTCTACGGTGTTTCCTGGTCCCTCCCCGCTGTCGACCCGGGGACGGGCGGCCGTGGGCCGACAGTGAGTCGGGGGGAACCCTGCCTCAGGTGCGGGCAACGTAGTAGAGGTTGAACGGGTCGGTGTCGATCTCGAGAACCTGGACCGCGCCGAAGCCGGCCTCTTTGACCATCCTCTCGGCGACCTCCCGCCCCCATGCGGTACCCAGCCCCGCGCCCCCGAGGCCGAGGGAGACGCTCATGCAGTGGAACAAGGAGCTCGCGTAGAGGTAGCTCGCCCACGGCAACCCGACGTTTTCCTCCACCCTGCTTGCGGCCTTGATATCCACCATCAGGAATACACCTCGGGGCCGAAGGGCGCGGCGGATGTTGAAGAGAACCTTGTCCGGATGGGCCTGGTCGTGGATGGCGTCGAAAGCGGTGATGGCGTCGAAGCCCTCGGCGATGTCGAGGCCGGTCACGTCCAGCAGCTCGAACCGCACGTTGCCAAGGCCCATTGCTCCGGCCTCGCCTCGGGCAGCTGCGATAGCCTTGGCGGAAAAGTCGTAGCCGACGAAGGTGCTGGCGGGGTACGCCTGCGCCATGAGGTTGAGGGCGTGACCGGAGCCGCAGCCGATGTCGGCCACGTCGATCCCGCTGGCGAGTCGGTCGGGCAAGCCGTTGACCAGGGGCAGGATGCCGTCGATGAGAGCGGCATCGTTGACGGTGGCGCTCTCCTGCGCCATGGTTTCGTGGAAGGTGGGGTAGTCGTCGTAGGACAGCCCGCCGCCAGTACGGAAGCACCGGATGACCTTCTGCTCCACCTCCCCGAACATCGCGACGTACTGCATCAGGTGGGCCATGTTGCCGGGTCCGGCGGCCGGGGTGAGGACGGCTGCGTGCTCCGGCGGTAGCGTGTGGGTCCCGGTGCGCGGGTCGCGGTCGATGATGCCGGCGACGGTGAGGCCCGCCAGCCACTCGCGGACGTAACGCTCGTCGAGTCCGCCGGCGCTGGCCAACTGTGAGCTGGTGCTGCCGGGACGCTCGACGAGGAGTTCGAAGAGCCCGGTCTGGCTGCCGACGCTGGTCAGTAACGCGATCGCCGCGTCGTTCATGATCCCCAGGTAGCGGTGGGCAAGCGCCTCGGCCCTGTCCTGGTCAAAGGGCGGCGCCGAGTGGGGCCGGCTCGTCGGAGGTTGCGGTTGGGTCGTGGTGGGTACGGGACTGGTCTGTGTGGACATGGTCTGTGCTTTCGGTGTGGGCGGGACCTCGGTGGCTCAGGTAGAGCGCGAGCATCAATCCGCTGCTGAGCAGGTAGAACGTGTGCAGGGCCCAGATGGGCCCCACGGGAAGGTGGTAGATGTACAGGGAGTGGACGGCATTGCCGACGTTGGCGAGCACCAGGTGCCCCAGGCTGTAAGACGACAGATCGCCGGTCCGGAGGGCCTTGAGCGCCATCGGCAGGACACTGGCGGCGAAGATCAGGGTCGATGCACTGCCTGCGATGATTGACAGCTCGGGTGACATGCCCGCTCCTCTCGCCGATTCCCCGGAGTTTTCGGGGACACGTCAAAACGCTACGGGCGCGAACGCCGGCGCGGATCGGGCGGATTACCCATCTTTGGCAAGTGCGGATGGGGCATTCGGCGCAGCTGAACGCGTCACCGCGTGGCCGAGGTGATTCCCTGCTCGTGCGCCCACGCTGCGGCGGCGGTCCGGGAGGAGACACCAATCTTGGCGAAGATGTTGGACAAGTGACGTCCCACCGTCTTCTGGCTGATGAACAGCCGCTCCGCTGTCTCCCTGTTGCTGGCGCCGGTGGCGACCAGGGCGAGTACTGCTGCCTCCCGCTCGGTGAGCCCGCCGGGTAGCTCGCCGACGGCGAGGCGGCGAGCATCGGGTTCGGCCCCGAGTGCGCGATAGATCGCCAGTGCCTGCGCGAGCTCGGCAGCCGCAGCCGCATGGTCCCCCAAGCCTTCTTGGGCACGCGACTGCAGCTCGTGAATGCGGGCGGCGTCGTGCCGGGCGTTGAGGCTGCGGTACTCGGCCGCTGCCGTGCGCAGATGGACGACGGCTTCATCGAAGCACTCCCGGGCCACCAGGAGGAGTCCTCGGCCATGGGCCGCCCAGGCCCGGAAGCCAGGGGTGCCGTACCCGTCGGCGATGGTCTCGAGCTGGTTGCACCAGTGTTCGGCGGCGTCCAGCTTGTCGAGCGCCACTGCGAGCTCGACGGCCGGACACATCAGGCTCGCCGCCGCCACCCGGTCCCGTCCGGCCAGCGCCGAGCTCAGGGCGGCCCAGGCCTCACCAGGCCTGCCCTCCGCATATTCCAGCAGCGCTTCCCCCGGCTGAGGCTCGCCGCCGAGCGCTCGTGTACGGTCATACGACTCGCGGGCGCCGGTCAGGTCCCCGCGCAGTCGACGCAGTTCCCCCAGTTGATAGAACGCCGCACTGGCCACCCAGTTGCTGCGGCCTGTCAGCTGGGTTCCGCTGCGAGCTATCGCCTCCTCTGCATCAGCCCAGTCCCCCTCCAGGCACTGCAATTGCAGGCGGTGGAGCCGGCAAATGCCCGAGTAGATCACTTCACCGCGGAACTGTTCGCACCACTCCTCGGTGGCTCGGGTCCACGCCCGCATCCTCGGCATGTCAGCCAGCTGGTGGCAGGCGTGGATGACGGTGCAGTAGATGTCTCCTGCCCATTCCGGCTCGAGGGTGCCCGCCAGCACCGGCAGCATTGCCTCGTCGAGGTGCGCGAATCCCGACGAAGTCTCGCCCTCCCGGATATCGGACAGGCCCTTCAGCACGAGCCCGAGCGAGGTCAGTTGTGGGCTCTGGAACCGGGTGCCCAGGTCGAGCACCTGCCTGCCTGCATCACGCAGGGGAGCGAGGTCGGTGAAGTCCGCGGCGATGGCGGCGTCCAAGTAGATCAGGTAACCGTGTTCGGGGCACTCGTCGAGTCCTGAGAGCAGGCGCCGGACCCTGTTGCACCAGCCCGAGGAAATCACCATATCGCCGCGGATGAACCACAGGAGTCCGAGGCCGATGGCCTTGCGGGCGGCGAGCAGGACCTGCTCGCCGGCCAGGTACTGGTGGTAGACCTCCTCCGCGATGGCCAGGGATCGTGCCACGTCCCCCACCCACCACAGCGAGCTGCCAAGAAGGCCCAGGTCCGGCGTCGCGAGCGGCGCCTCTTCGGCCGCCAGGGCCAAGTCGGTTGCGGCCGAACTCCAGTCACCGCGGGCGAAGGCCGCCCGCGCCGTGTCCAGGAGTGAGTCTCGGTCGACCATGGTGCCTCCGCCGCCAGATTACGCCAGCCGGGACTTCGGCTCCAGAGCCATGAGGGATTGGTGACGTCATCCGCAAGACGATCGGCCGACGCGGCTCGTCAGGCGCCGTCAGTCCGCGATTCAAGCTCGCGGACCCCCACCTGGAAGATGTCGGTGCCCGTGGCCTCGTGGGTGATCAGCATGTAGAACGGCCGCACCAAGTGCAGGGCGGTGTCCGGGGGTGCCTGAGCCGACTCCTCGATGCCAATCTCCGTGACGGCGGCGGCGACGGTGCCCGTCTCGGACACGTCGATCATCGCCTGCTGGTGCGCCTGCTGGACGTGGAGTCCCCGATCAGGCTCAATGCCCTCCAGAGGCGTCCTCGATGAATCGTCGAGGGAGTCCAGGGCCCAGGCGTCAAGGTGTTCGAGCAGGTCAACGCTCGTTTCCAGGGCAAACTTCGGGAACTGGAGACTCACGTCGGTGGGGGCCATTCCTTCCAGAATTCGTCCCCTCAGTTCCGGCGTCAGAACGTCGGTGTCCACCGGCGGGAGGATGAACGTGGCGGTGAAGTCGGACGTGAAGGGCACTTGCCCAGATTTCCATCCGTCCACGTAGGAGTACGGCATGACCCCCGCATCCTGGATCATCAGGGGCTGGACGACGGAGCCGTCGAAGTTGGTGAAGTCCATGGTCAGGCGCGCCTGTTCGAACTCCCGCGCCCACGCAGCGGCGAACAGCAGGGCATCCTGCAGCACAAGCACCAGGTCAGGACTGGGCTCGATGGCCGTCTCCTGGATCCTGCCACCCGTGTGTTCGCGGATCCACTGGCTGAGTACCTCCGTGGACTCGTCGCTGGTCAGGTCCGCGCGGGTCACGTCCACGTCGAACCACCTGGCGAGATGGTTGAGGTAGTCCTGCTCGATGTCCAGGTCATCCCGGGCGACGGCATTTCCTGCTCGGTGCAGGATCGGCTCGGCAGGCAGTTCGTCCTCGGAGACTGACGCAGGGTCACCCTCGTAGCGCGCGAGCGCTCCTGCCAGCGCATTCAGGGCCTGGCTGCTGGCCTCCACGTCGGCACCGAACGCGGCCTCCACCTGCGTCAAGGCGTCGTTGGTGGCACCGCCGGCCAACATCCCGAGCGCCATGCACCAGGACACCGGCGAGAAGATGATGTTCTCGTCCGAGGCGCCCTCGAGCACCGTCAGCCCCATCGCGATGCAGTTGTCGACCACTTCGTGGAGGGCGTCGGCCTCCTCGAGTGGCGTCTGCTCGAAATCGACGGTGGCCCGGGCGTGGGTGATCTCGGCCGCCGGTTCGGTGGTGGGCTCCCCCGGCGCTGGAGCGCAAGCAGCCAGGAAGCCAGCCACCAGTCCCAGTGCGACGACTAGCCTGTGCATGGTCCGCTCCCCTGGTTCGTTTTGTCACAGAATACGCCGACCCGAAACGCTGTCCCTGTCCACCACGACACGCTGTTGGGATCCTGGAAGTGAGCCAATCGAGTGAGCAATTCGCCCCCAGCCATGGGAAATGACCACAAAAGGTGCTTACATGGTTTGTGGACTAACGCCATCGAATCTTCGTTTGGGGGGCCGGATGATCAAGCGTGGGATCAGATCCGCCCTGGCGGCGTGCCTCGCCGTCGGCGTGATGAGTTCCGTGCTCACGCTGGAGACCCTGGGATCCGAATCCAACACCGTCACCGTTCCGGTGAATCAGGAGTCCAGACGCATCGCCGTGGCCATGGAAGCCCCGGTGCTCGAGCCGCAACCGCCGCCCCCGGACCGGATTGAGCTGTTCGGAGACCCGACGGTGCTCGCGAACTCGCCGGGCATGCCCTACGCCGCGCACCCCATGGCTGGGCTCATGTGGTTCCCCGCGTTGGGCGGACTCCCCATCGAGCCCGACGAAATCCCCTGGGACTTCACTGACGAGTTCAACGATGTGGACTCGGTGCCAAGTGGGGACGTCGAGGGAGTCGACGCCGAGTCGGGACGGCTGCTCTCGATGCCGGTGAGCGGCCGGGCCACATCGCGGTTCGGCATGCGATTCCACCCGATCCTGCGCGTCTGGAAACTGCACACCGGGCACGACTGGGCCGCGGCCTGCGGAACCCCCGTGGGCGCATCGGCCCCGGGTGTGGTGACGCGGGCCGGCTGGGCCGGTGGCAACGGGATCCAGGTACGTCTCGATCATGGCCAAATCGCCGGCCGCCACGTGGTGACCACCTACAACCACCTGTCGGCCATCGGCGTTCGTCTGGGCCAGGAGGTCCTGACAGGGCAGGGGATCGGCCGTGTCGGCACCACCGGATACTCCACCGGCTGCCACCTGCACTTCGAGCTCATCGTGGACGGGGCGTTCACCGACCCGATCCCGTGGCTGAACGGCGATCCCAGCATCGTCGACATCACCACCATGGGCCGCGACGTTCCGGAGGATGCAGAGGTCCTCGACCCCAGTGAAGACCCCTCGGCCGACCCCACCCAGACACCGGATGATTCCGAGGACCCCAAGCCCATCGTGAGCGAGACGCCCAGTCCCGACCCCTCACCATCACCAGCACCCCCTACCCCCCAGGAACAGACACCTTCGGCAGATCCGCCCCAGGGTCCAACGTCGCCGCCCCAGTCGGGGGAGCCGACTTCCCCGCCGTCGGGGGATCCGTCATCGCCGCCGCCCTCCCAGCTCTCACCCTCCCC
>CAZPSO010000154.1:0-6526 GCA_964588895.1 uncultured Tessaracoccus sp. | reverse complement strand
TCGTGTTCCAGGGCGTGGTGGGCTACACGCAGTACTTCCTGGGGCTGCCGGAGCCTCTGGTGGCCCTGCACATGGCGGGGCTGACCCTGGTCACCGCCGCCGTCTCCTGGCTGTTGTTCGTCTCCAGATCCGCCAGGGATCAGAGCAGCAGCGGATCCAGCGCGATGGCCAGGAACAGGATCGCCAGGTAACTGTTGGACCAGTGGAACAGGCGCATCGCCTTGAGCTGGGCGCCGGTGGCACCCGCCCGGGCACGACGCCACAGCAGTGCAGCCTCCCCGAGCATGACCGCCCCCACCACAGACGCCACCACGGGATAGATCCAGCCGGTGGGGGCCACGGGCCACAGCACCAGCGACATGCCCACGGTGGCCACGGTGTACCACCAGATCTGCTTGGCCACGCCCTGGGGCGGACGCACCACCGGCAGCATCGGCACTCCCGCGGCCGCGTAGTCGTCCTTGTACCGGAACGCCAGGGCCCACGTATGGGGCGGAGTCCACAGGAACACGATGGCGAACATCACGAACGGGGCCCATGCGAGCTCCCCCGTCACCGCGGTCCAGCCGATCAGCGGCGGGAAACAGCCCGCGATGCCGCCCCACACCACGTTTTGCCAGGTGCGGCGCTTGAGCCACATCGTGTAGACGAACACGTAGAAGGCGTTGGCGCCGAGCGCCAAGCCGGCCGAGAGCCAGTTGGCCCCGAATCCCAGCACCAGCGTGGAGACCACGCCGAGCACGACTCCGAAGATGGTGGCGTTGCGGGGGCTCACGACGTGACGCGGCACGGGGCGCCGGCGGGTCCGCCGCATGATCTGGTCGATGTCGGCGTCGAGGACGCAGTTGAAGGTGTTGGCGCTTCCTGCGGCGAACATGCCGCCCACCAGCGTGATCAGGATCAGCTGCCAGGGCGGGAGCCCACCGGCAGCAAGGAACATGGCCGGAACAGTGGTCACCAACAGCAACTCGATGATCCGTGGCTTGGTCAGCGCCACGTAGGCCTTGACCACCTCCCGCCAGTGCACCGTCTCCTGCTGGTTCTTCTCGATTGTCCCGACGACCACGCGATTCCTTCCCCGCCTGCCTGGTGATTCCCGGTGAGTCTACGCCAACTCCGGCAAAGCGCATCTTTGCGAACTGGGACACCACCGCCGGCCCTGGTGAGTCCCACTACAGTTGTGGCGAGGTTCGAAAGGAATCCCATGACCGACAATCCGCTCCGCGATCCACGCGATCGCAGACTCCCCCGCATTGCCGGACCCTGCGTCCTGGTCATCTTCGGCGTCACCGGTGACCTGTCCCGCAGGAAGCTGATGCCGGCCGTCTACGACCTGGCCAACCGCGGCCTGTTGCCACCCGGGTTCGGGCTAGTGGGCTTTGCGCGCCGAGACTGGGAGAACGTCGACTTTGCCCAGGTGGTCCACGACGCCGTCAAGGAAAATGCCCGCACGGAGTTCCGCGAGGAAGTGTGGGAGCAACTGCTCGAGGGCATCCGTTTCGTGAAGGGCACCTTCGACGACGACGACTCGTTCGTGCGCCTGCGCGACACCATCTTCGAACTCGACCGCGAACGCGGAACGGCCGGCAACCACGCCTTCTACCTCTCGATCCCGCCGGACAGCTTCGAGCAGGTGGTCTCACAGCTGAAGAACCACGGCCTGACCGAGGAGGGTGATGGTGCCTGGAACCGGGTTGT
The DNA here is from genome assembly GCA_964588895.1 of uncultured Tessaracoccus sp. Taxonomy (GTDB): domain Bacteria; phylum Actinomycetota; class Actinomycetes; order Propionibacteriales; family Propionibacteriaceae; genus Arachnia. Next base: position 4,828 of record CAZPSO010000154.1, on the reverse strand, counting down.
CATCGAGAAACCGTTCGGCCACGACCTGACGAGCGCGCAGGAACTCAACGACGTGCTCAGCTCCTTGTTCGAGCCGCAAGAAATCTTCCGCATCGACCATTACCTGGGCAAGGAAACCGTCCAAAACATGCTGGCGCTGCGGTTCGCCAACCAGATGTTCGAGCCCATCTGGAACAACCACTACGTCAGCCACGTGCAGATCACGATGGCCGAGGACATCGGCATCGGTGGCCGTGCCGGCTACTACGACGGCGTGGGTGCCGCCCGCGACGTGATCCAGAACCACCTTCTCCAGCTGATGGCGCTGACTGCCATGGAGGAGCCCTCCTCGTTCGATGCGGCGCAGTTGCGGGCGGAGAAGCACAAGGTGCTCGCCGCCGCCCGGGTTCCCCTGCCCTACGAGCTCCACACGGCCCGCGGACAATACGCTGCCGGCTACCAGGGTGGCCAGAAGGTGCTCGGCTACCTGGAGGAGGAAGGTGTGGATCCCGGCTCCGTGACCGAGACCTACGCCGCCATCCGTGTCGACATCGACAACCGCCGCTGGGCCGGTGTGCCCTTCTACCTGCGCTCCGCAAAACGGATGCCCCGTCGCGTCACCGAGGTGGCGCTCAGCTTCAAACAGGCACCCCACCTGCCGTTTCCCGCCACCGACACCGCGGAACTGGGCACCAACGCCCTGGTGATGCGCATCCAGCCCGACGAGGGTGTCACGCTACGTTTCGGCGCCAAGGTGCCGGGCACCCAGATGGAAATCCGCGAGGTCTCCATGGACTTCGCCTACGGCGGCTCCTTCACGGAGTCCTCACCCGAGGCCTACGAACGCCTCATCCTCGACGTCCTGCTGGGCGACCCGCCGCTGTTCCCACAACACAAGGAGGTGGAGTTGTCCTGGCAGCTCCTCGACCCGGTCCTCGAGCACTGGGAGAACTCCGGCCAGCCCGAGCAGTACGAGGCAGGAACGTGGGGCCCGCCGTGCGGCATCGAGATGCTCGGACGCGACGGTTTCAAGTGGCGTCGGCCGTAAGGTAGGGAAGCAGACATGATCATCCAACTCGAGAAGACGTCAACACGCGAGGTGGCGCAGGCGCTGATCAAGGCACGCCGCAACGTCGGATCCGCCAGCGGCATGGTGCTGACCCTGATGGTGGTCTCCGACGAGGAGCACCGCGAGGACGCGCTGGCAGCCGCACGGGCATCGGCCATGGCCCACCCCTCGCGGGTGCTGGTGGTCACCCACGGTGAGGGCGACGAGCCCCGCCTCGACGCCGAGATCCAGGTGGGTGAGGGCATTCCGGGCGACCTGGTGCTCTTCACCATCTCCGGTGAACTCAAGGACCACGTCGACTCCATCCTCCGACCGCTGCTGCTGCCCGACTCCCCCGTGATCGCGTGGTGGCCCCACGATGCACCGCTGGACCTGGCGGAGGATCCCCTCGGCCGGCTTGCCGACCGTCGCATCACCGACGCCGCGGGCTCCGTCGACCCGCCGACGGCACTTCGCGAGCGGGCCCGGAACCACACCCCCGGCGACACCGACCTGACGTGGACGCGGCTGACCCGCTGGCGGGCATTGCTCGTGGCGGCCCTGGACCAGCATCCGGAGAAAGTGGTCTCGGGGACGGTCTCCGCAGCCAAGGACAACGCGCCGGCCGCCCTGCTGGCGGCGTGGCTGGAGAATGCGCTGGACATCGACATTCGGCTGGAGACCAACGAACTTCCCGGTGTGAGCAAGGTATGCCTGGTCACGGCCTCCGGCGCGATCGAGATAGACCGCGGCCGCAGTGCCAACATCGCCCACTACACGGTGCCGGGCGAACCCGAGCGCAAGGTGGCGTTGAAGAGGCGCCCGCTGACGGACCTGCTGACCGAGGAGCTTCAGCGCCTCGACCCCGACATCGTCTTCGAGGCCGCGGTGGGCCGGCTCGCCACGCAGAACGGCCGTTGATGTTCACGCGGGTGGTGCGACTGGGCGACGCGGCCGACGTGGCTGAAGTGGTGGCACAACGGCTCCTCCAGCAGACCATTGCCCTGCAGGCCGCGAAGGGTGAGGTACACCTGTGTCTCACGGGGGGCGTCACCGCCAACCTGATGTACGAAAGGTTCGCGGAGCTGGCACCCACTTCCGACCTGGATCCCACCACCCTCCAGCTGTGGTGGGGGGACGAACGCTTCGTGGGCGCCACGGACCAGGACCGACACTCGCTCCAGGCAGTGGCGCGACTGGCCCGCACCGTCGCCCTCAAATCGGCCCAGATCCATATGATGCCTGCCATGGACGGCCGTGCGGACTCGGCGCAGGCCGCCGCCGAGTATGCGGAAGAACTGGGTGAGACGGCCTTTGACATCACCCTGCTGGGTGTGGGCGACGACGGTCACGTGGCGTCGATCTTTCCCGACCACCCGAGTTCGGAGGCCACCACCCGCATGGTGATCGGCGTGACGAACGCACCCATGCCACCCGAGCGCATCTCGCTGTCCGTGGAGGCCATCAACCGCAGCACAGAGGTCTGGTTCATGACCGCGGGCGCCAAGAAGGCCGGCGCCGTGGCACGCGCCCTGAGGGGCGATCCCACGGTGCCGGCGTCGCGGCCCGAGGGCCGCGAGGCAACCTATTGGTTCCTTGACGAGGGCGCAGCCGGCGAGCTTCCACCCAGCTACAGCTGCCTGCTGTGAATCAGTAGAGAATTTCGCCCGCGGCACGTCGGGCGCGCAGGGAGGAGACGGCCTCTTCCAGGATCTGCGCCGCCTCGGCATCGCTGCGGCGTTCCTTCACGTACGCGAGGTGGGTCTTGTACGGCACGATCTTCGGCGGGGGCGGCGGGTTGTCGGAGTCCGTGTTGGCCGGGAGGCCGCACCGGGGACAGTCCCATTCCTCCGGAATCGCGGCATCCACCGCAAAGGCTGGCCGGGTCTCGTGTCCACCAGCGCAGAAGAAGGAAACCTGCATGCTGGGGGCTGAATCACCCCGTTCTGCTTCTCCCATGGGTCCAGCGCCGACACGGCTGCCACGGATGGCGTTGCCACCTGCCACAACTTCTCCTAGGATTCAGTTCGATTTACTTGGATTTCGATACGTGCGCGCCGGATCAAGCACCGACGTAATACAGCGCCAGCAGCGCCGCGATTGTCACAATCCATACCGTTGACAGGACAACCGTGATCTTGTCCAGACGCCGTTCCGCAGTGGAGACGCCGCCCATCGAGTTCGACATTCCTCCGCCGAACAAGTCACCCATTCCCCCACCACGGCCTTTGTGGAGGAGAACTGAGGCGGCCAAAAGAATGCTCAGGATCACAAGGATGATCGAGACAGTGGTTATGGGCCAACTCAAGAATGGAGCAATCACGGGTTCCAGTCTAACCGACGGGTTCGAAAACTCCACATCGGCGCAGGGGTGCTCCACATCGGCGCAGGGGTGGCGAAAACGGCGGGCGGCCACCGGGAAGCTCCCCGGTGGCCGCCCGAAGCGGGATCACACAGCCAGGTCGTAGAACCTCACGATGGCCGCGAACTCCGCGGGATCCAGGCTGGCGCCTCCGACGAGCGCACCGTCGATGTCCGGCTGAGCCATGATCTGGGCGACGTTGCCGGCCTTGACCGACCCCCCGTACTGGATGCGCACGGCCTCCGCGGTGGCCTGGTCGTACAGCGAGGCGATCTCGCCGCGGATGGCGCCGCAGACCTCCTGGGCATCCTCGGGCGTGGCCACTTCGCCGGTACCGATGGCCCAGACGGGCTCGTAGGCAACGACGAGTCCGGCCACCTGCTCGGCGGTCACGCCGTCGAGTGCGCCGCGCAGCTGCGACAGCGTGTACTCGACGTGGCGGTTGTCCTTGCGGATCTCCAAGCCCTCCCCCACGCAGATGATGGGGGTCATCCCGGCTGCGAGCACCTTCTTCGCCTTGGTTCCCACCAACGCGTCGCTCTCTCCGAAGTACTGGCGGCGCTCCGAGTGGCCCACCACCACGTACTTGACGTTCAGCTTGGCCAGCATTTCGGCGCTGACCTCACCGGTGTAGGCACCCGAGGCATGCTCGGAGACGTTTTGCGCCCCGAGCGTGATCGGCATCCGTTCCCCGTCGATCAGGGTCTGCACGGTGCGCAGGTCCGTGAATGGGGGTACCACCACGCATTCCGACTTGGAGCCGTTGTACTCCTTGTCGGCCAGGGTCCAGGCCAGTTTCTGAACCATTCCTGTTGCCTCGATGTGGTTCAGGTTCATCTTCCAGTTACCGGCCATGATCGGTTTGCGGGTCATCAGCTGCTCTCCTTGAGTACGGCGATGCCGGGCAGTTGCTTGCCCTCCATCAGTTCCAGGGACGCCCCGCCCCCGGTCGAAATGTGGCCGAACTGGTCGTCCTCGAAGCCGAGGGCCCGCACGGCGGAGGCGGAGTCGCCGCCGCCGACGACACTCATCCCCTTCATCTCCGTCAGCGCCTGCGCCACGGCGCGGGTGCCGGATTCCAGGCCGGGGATCTCGAACACGCCCATGGGGCCGTTCCAGAACACCGACTTGGCAGCCCGGATCTCGGCGGCGAACAACTCCTCCGTCTCGGGGCCGATGTCGACGCCCATCTTGTCGGCAGGGATCTGCTCCGAGGTGACCACATCGACCTGGCCGACTGTGCCGGCGCCGAAGTCCACCTCGTTGCTGACGCGGTTGTCGACGGGCAGCAGGATCTTCTTGCCGGCGGCCTTGGCCTGCTCCAGGTATCGCACGCAGGACTCGACGGACGCTTCGTCCACGAGGGAGGACCCCACCTGCAGGCCCTGGGCCTTGAGGAAGGTGTACGCCATGCCGCCGCCGATGACCAGCGTGTCGGC
>CAZPSO010000153.1:0-6571 GCA_964588895.1 uncultured Tessaracoccus sp. | reverse complement strand
CGTAGTGGCCAGCTCCCTCGACGCCCTCCACGATGACGTGCGGGGTGCGGTCGTCGAGGGGGTTGGAGCGGCGCCACTGGGCGTGCAGGTAGGCGTCGTTCGAGTAGTCCCCGCCCACCTCGTAGGTGATCTGGTAGTAGACGCGGACGTCCACCACGGAGGTGTTCTCCAGCGTCAGCCGTGCTCCCTCGCGGAACGGCATGGGCCAGTACGAGTTGAAGCCGCCGTGCGGGTTGGCGGCGATGGTCTGGGAGTCCACCTGCGCGAAGACCCCCCAGCCGTTGCAGAAGAAGTCACCGTAGGGCACCTCGATGGCGGGTTCTTCCTGCCCGTCCCAGAAGGCACGCAGGATGAGGGTGCGCCAGTTGTCGGTGTGTGTGGTGATCCAGATGTGGGTGATCTTGCCGGGGTGGTCGATGTTCGCCAGTTCGAACGTCTCCCCCGCCTTGATGTCCACGCTGGGCGAGACCTTCCAGCCCTGCCCGAGGTCCCGGGCGCTGGCAGCGCCGGTGCCGTCGGTGGCCCGGCCGCCCTGCCCTGCCTCCCCCGTGAAGTTCTCGGGCGAGATGGATCGGGTCTGCAACTGCGGGCGAAGCGCCGAGATGGAGGACAGATCCGCGTTGGGGATCCCCATGACTACTCCTCTGTGAGAAATCGATTTCGGGACCAGTATAGGCCACCCATTCCCCCACGTCGCTCTCGCCCGTCATGGAGCTACCGGCCAGAGGATTCGCGCCCGCGACCAGACCGGCGGGCACCATCGAAGGTGCGTCGGCGACCCGCGGACCGACGCAAGTTGTGCGTCGACTGAGGCGCAGAACTTGCGGTTGCCTGACTGGGGCACGCGCGCCTGTGGAAAACTGCGAAGACGGCGAGACCCGACGCGAGTTGTGCGTCAACTGAGGCGCACAACTAGCGGTCACCCGGCTGGGGCATGCGCGCCTGTGGAGAACTCCGAAGACGGCGCGACCCGACGCGAGTTGTGCGTCAACTGAGGCGCACAACTAGCGGTGCCTGGCTGGGGACCGACGGCGGACCGGTCAGCGAGCGTGCTGCCGCAAGTCCATGACCGCCAGGCCCAACGCGGCCAGCAGGCAGACTGCGATAACGGAGAAGGCCGCCACCACCCCGTGCTCCCACGACCCGACTGCCGCGAAGGCGAAGAAGACGCCGGTGATGGCGGCGTTGCCCAGCGCCGTCGTGATGCGTTCCACGGTCTGCTTGAACCCGCCGGCCGTACCCCCGTGCTGGAGCGGGATGTCCAGCATGCTGAGCGTCTGGTTGGCCGAACCCACCACACCCATGCCCAATCCGTTGAGCATGAGGGTGGGGGCCAGCCACCAGTACGAAATGCCGTGGGCGCCGATCAGCCAGGCCACCAGGATGCTCAACAGCGTGCCCAGCAGCAGGGTGGAGATGGCCAGGACCAACAGCACACGACCCCGGTTCAGCACCCAGCGGGCGGTGTAGATGGCCGCTACACCGCTGGCGATGGCGTTGGGCAAACCCACCAGACCCGTCCGCAGCGCATCGACGCCCAGCCCCGACTGCAGGAACAGCGCCACCACCGCGAACGTCGACGTCACACCCAGGAACACCGCCCCGGAGACGAGCAACCCGTTGCGGAACGAACGGAACCTGAACAGCGTCAGATCAACCAGCGGCTCGCGGCCACGCGAAAGGTACCATCGCTCCCACCTGACCCACAGCCACGCCACGACGGGTGCCGCCGCCAGCAGCCACCACGCCCATGCGGCTCCAGCCATGAAGGGATACATGACGGCCAGGACGGCCAGCACCAACAGCACCGTCCCCACCGGGTCCAGGTCCACTTTCGCAGCACGGGCGGAGGCAGGGGCGACGCGCCGGTGACGCTCGGTCTCGAACGGAAACCACATCAGGCCCAGGATCACCGTCGCCACACCCAGCGGAAGGTAGGAGTAGAACGCCCACCGCCAGCCCGTCTCCTGCCCGACGGCCTCGATGATGGCGCCCGCCAGCACCGGCCCGATCGCCACCGACCCGGCCACCACCAACCCCAGCAGCGCGAAGGCCCGGGCCCGGCCGGCCGCGGAGAAGTACTGCTGGATCATGCCCGTGACCTGCGGCGAGAACAGCGCCGCACCCACTCCCTGCACGATCCGGGCCACGTTCAGGAACAGCGGAGTGGGGGCGAGCCCGCACGCCAATGACGCGGCGGTGAACACCGCGGCGCCCACCAGGAACAACGTCCCGCGACCCAGCACGTCGCCGGCACGACCCGCGGGGACCAGCCCCACGCCGAAGGCCAGCGCATACCCGGCGAGGACCCACTGGAGATCCCTCGACGTGGCGTCCAGCCCCGCCTCGATGGTGGGCAGCGCTACGTTGACCGAGGAGACGGCCATCAGCGACATGGCCATCGACAGCAGCAACACCGCCAGGATCCGCGCCCGGTGGAATTGCCGGTCGCTGCCCACGACGGTGATGATGTTCCGATTGGTCACAGCCGCATTCAAGCACTGATTTCCGCACGAGGGCGGCTGTATGCGGACCAGGTGCGGCCGGTGCGGCGGTGTCGCAGGCGCCGGAGCGGTCCGGCCGTCGGGCCCCACGCCAAGTTGTGCGTCAACTGAGCCGCACAACTGGCGGTTGCCTGGCTCGAGACCAGCACACCTGTGGAAAACTCGGAGCGACGGCGAACCCAAACGCAAGTTCCGCGTCGACTAAGGCGCACAACTTGCGTTTGGTGGGTGAGCCGAGGGGTCAACTTGCGTTTGGTGGGTGAGCCGAGGGGTCAACTTGCGTTTGGTGGGTGAGCCGAGGGGTCAGATTGCGGTGGTGGCCGGGGGCCGGGGGTCGGGGGTCAGAGCATGCGGTCCATGTCGCTGACGTCGAGGCGCACGCGGCCCAGGGAGTGGGCGGAGACGGCCGAGTCGATGGCCGACGGCATGGCGTCGAGGAAGCTCATGGGAACCATGGCGGCGGGCTTGCCGTCCACTTCCATGACGAGTTTCGGGCCCGCACCCAGGCTGGCGCCGGTGATCTTCAGGGCGCTGATGCGGGCCCATTCGGCCTGCGCGGGTTCGGGGTGCAGGAACTCGAGACCGCGCCGGGTGATGCGGATGGCGTCGCCGTGGGAGATGGAGGCCAGGTCGCGCTTGGCGCGGTGGAGGCCCACCAGCGAGATGGCCATCCAGATGCCGGTGCTGAGCGCCCACAGCGCGAAAAAGAGGATGAGCCAGCCCTGCGACCAGCCGGGGTTCAGGAACACGACGATGGCGATCAGGATGGCCAGCGAGATGATGGCCGAGATCACCCGCCACCGGATGGAGGAGCGGTGCTTGGCCACCCGGGTGGCAGTGGGCAGCGGCGTGAGTGCCACCGCGAACTGTTCCGACATGACGCTCATGCTATCGCTGGAGGCACCCGCGCCATGGGAGGGCGCAGCTCACGCCTCAGCCGAATCGCTGCCGGTGTTCTTCAGCCGCTCGAACCATTGCTCGAACAGGTGCCCGTCGGGAATCCGGTCCTCCTCGGGCACGCCGGGCTGCAGGTCGTCGTAGGTCATGGACGCCTCCATGTCCTCCCGGGCCACGTCGTAGCGCACCACCACGCGCGTCGGCGCCTCCACGCCCGCGTCCTCCAGGGCAGTGTGGAGTTGGTCCGTCAGCTCCACCAGGGGCAGGAACAGCTCGTCCACCTGGGCCTCGCGTGAACAGTCCAGCCCCGGGATCTGCTGGTCCAGTTCCTGGGGCCCCAGGATGCGTCCGTCCACGTCATAGGCGACGCTGGCGCTGATGGCCTTGCCGAGGACCGCCACCACCCACACCCTCCGGACGTCCGGGTGCGCATCACAGAAGTCGTAGGCCAGCTGCAGCGCCTCGGGGGCGTAGCTTTCGAAGGCCGCCTCGAAATGATCCGACATGGTGCTGCCCCTCTGCTAGTTCCTGATCTTGTGGGTGATGATGTTGCCGTCAATCGTCTCGATGATGGTGAAGGACGTGGGCCGCGGCCCGGAGCCGTAGTCGATCCTGATGTCGACGTCGATCGTAGCCGGGGGTTTGCGGTCCAGGAGCCGTGCCCAGTTGTTCTCGATCTTCTTGAACTCCGACAGGTTCACGCGGCGGGCCTGGGAGACCAGGTTGTCCAGCTCCGGTGAGCCGCCGAACCGGTCCCCGAAGACGTGGCCGGCATGGTCGCCGTCGCGTTTGCCGGGGGTGTCCGGGTTGTGCCGGGCGCGCCCGGAGTTGTCCAGCTTGAGCGGTCTGGCCTGCGCGGAGGTGATGCGCCCCTTGGCGTCGGTGGTGTAGCGATACGACGTGCCGGTGCCCGGTTTGCCGGTGCGGTAGCGCACGTTGGGCTTCAGCAGGCCACTGGTGTCGAACGGGTCGTCGACGAACTTCAGCTTGTCCGCGGCCTTCTTCATGATTCCCCGGCCGGCGCTCCGGGGCAGTTTGATCCGAGCCATCGAGACTCCTAGAGGACTTCGTTCATGACTTGCTCGGCGGCCACGTTGATGCCCGCGTTGACCGCCCGGCGGACCCCCTCGCGCACCAGCAGCACGCCCGGCCCGGAGGCCAGGGAGGCGGCCAGGATGCCCAGCTGGACGATGAAGACACCCTTCAGCACCACCACGATGTCGGCACAGACGCCACAGACACCGGCGGCGATGTCGCAGGCATGGGCGAAGCCGGCCGCGGCATCGACGTTGGAGTCACCGCCGCGGGCCCTGCTGACGAAGGCGTCGACGGCGGGACCGTCGTTGTGGCTCTGCACGTGCTGGATGGCCTCGTTGATGCGCGTCTGGAGCAGGTCGGCATCACCGGCCATGGCGCGGAACTCCCCCGCCCACGCCCGGAGGGCATCCTCGTTGGTCAGGGGCCAGTTGAACCCCAGGTAGTTCAGCGCCTCGCCCAGCCAGCCGGGCAGCATGATCGCCATGTCAGTGCCCCGCCTCGGAGGCGATGGACTCACTGTCGTCCTCGGTTGCCCGGTAGGAGGCCCCGACGGCGCGCATCGCGTCGCCCAGCTGCCCGAATCCGCGTCCCAGGCCGGCAGCGGTTTCCTGGAAGGCCTGGATCGACGGCGGGAAGATGATGGCGAAGGCCGCGTCCATCATGGTGCCGAAACCGTCGCAGTTGAGGGCCGCTGTGGTCATGCCGGACAGCCGGGATTCGCAGGCGGCCGCAAACGCCTCCCCGTCGGCGATGACGCGCTCGGCGCCCCTGTCCCAGGAGTCGGGCTCGAATGTGACGCTCATCGCAGGCTCTCCCCCAGTCCGCGGATGCGGTCGTTCATGGCCGTGGCCGCTTCCTGCGACAGTTGCAGCAGGCGGGTGTGCACGTCGGCCTGCTCGAAGCCAGTGTTGGCGGCTCTCTCGAGCTCGGCGTCCACCAACCGGGTCAGGGCGTCCTGCACCGCCTGCTTCACACCGGTCTGCAGCGTGGCCCGGTCCGCCGCCTCGAACCAGCCGGGCTGGATCTCCACGTTGCCCACATCGAAGCCCTGGAGTTCGATGCGGACGTTGCCGGTCTCGTCGGTCCCGGTCACGGCCGCATCAGGTCTGGCCTCCCAGTCAACGGGCTGGCCCACTGCATCGGCGGAAATGCTGGCTAGCTGCTGCAACAGCCTGGCCGTCGTCTCGTCTGCCATCGCGCTCCTGGGTTTTCGGGAAGTACGCGATTCAGGGTAGGCCAGCCGGGGGTCAGCCCCCGTCCTTGTCGGACCCCATCGTCAGCGGCACCACGAACCACAGCACCACCATCAACACCAACGTGGCGGAGGCGGCAATCCAGGCAGTCGAGTGGGTGGACACGACGCTGACGGTCAGCCCCACCGCGCCCACCAGCGCCGCCCCCAGAAAGGCCAGGGAGATCTTGATCAGAGTGCTGCCCAGATCGACGAGCCGGGCCTTGCGCTGGCGGCGGAAGAGCAAACGGTGCGCCATGACCGGCGCCAGGATGCACACCGTGGAGATGGTGACGCAGGCCAGGATCAGCAGGTAGAGCAGGCGCTGCGGTCCGTCCACGTCCGTGAAGCTGCTCTGGAACGGCAGGATCAGCAGGAACCCGAACAGGATCTGGACACCCGTTTGGGTCACGCGGAACTCCTGCAGCAGCTCGTTCCAGTTGCGGTCGAGCCGCTCCGCAGCTGTCTCCTGGCGACGGGCCTCCGGTGGCATCGCTCCAGCCTACGCGGGCCGGGACCCGAAGAGGTGCTGAAGTCCCCAGTGGTACATGGCGATGGCTGCGGCCGCGCCGGCATTCATGGAGCGGGTGGAGCCGAACTGGGTGATGGAGACCAGCGCGGCGCAGCCCTGCACCATGGCATCGGTCAGGCCCGGGCCCTCGGAGCCGAACACCAGGGCGCAGTCGCGCGGCAGGGCGGCGCTCTCCAGGGCCACCGAGCCGGGCAGGTTGTCCACCCCGATGGGCACCACGCCCAATCCCTCCAGCATCTGGAAGAAGGAGGCCTCGTCCGGGTGGTGGTGGACGTGCAGGTAGCGGTCGGTGACCATGGCACCGCGCCGGTTCCACCGTCGGCGACCGATGATGTGGACCGCGGCCACGTTGAACGCATTGGCCGTGCG
>CAZPSO010000152.1:0-6585 GCA_964588895.1 uncultured Tessaracoccus sp. | reverse complement strand
GCCTCTCGTTTGGAGCTGAACCTGTAGCCAACGTTACGCACGGTGGCGATCACGTAGTCATACTGCCCCAGTTTGGCTCGCAGCCGGCGGACATGGACGTCGACGGTGCGGGTGCCGCCGTAGTAGTCGTAGCCCCAGACCTGGCTCAGCAGGGTCTCTCGGGACATGACCCTGGACTCGTGGTGCACCAGGTGGCGCAGCAACTCGAATTCGGTGTAGGTCAAATCCAGTGGTTGGCCGGCAACGGTGACGGCGTAGGCTGCTTCGTCGATGACGACGGGACCGGCCGCCAGCACGGGGTCGTCCTGGGCGCCGAGCAGCATGAGCCGAAGCCGCAGCGCAAGCTCGGCGGCTTCCACGTCCGCCAGGGCGAAGTCCGTGAATCCCCAGTCGGCGCCGACGATGGACAGGCCGGAAGGCTTCAGCAGGAGCAACAGCGGCAGCTTGTCGTGCACCTTGCGGATGGAGGCGGTGACGGTGCGGGCCCACCCCAGATCCGTGTGACCCGCGATGATGGCGACGTCGGCGGTGCCGGCGTGGCGCAGGGCTTGGTCGAGTGTGGGGGCGCGGGTCACGACGTGGTTGAGGAGCGTCAGCGAGTCCGGTACCTCGGGCTGGGGTGAGACGTACAGCACGGAACTCATACCGGATCCTTTCGGTCTGGAACAGTTTAGAGGAACCACTCGCTCCAACGACTGCGCGCCCGAGGGCATCGCCGGCGGGACTACCATGGGCGCCATGTCCAGACGCCTGCCCGACGAGTTCTTCCGGCCCGCGGAGGTGGGCGACGTGCCCGTGCGGCGGGGCAACCCCGGTTCCGCCCGGCCCCTGGGCACGGGTCCGGAAGGGGCCCCCCCGGGTGGGCGGCTTCGGCGCTGGCGCACCGACATGCCCATCAAGGTCCTGGTGGTGGGAGTGATCATCGCGTTCCTCGCCGGTTTGGCCATTGGGCGGGTCACCGGCGGACAAGACGTGGCGGATCCAGTCATCGACACGTCACCGACCGAGATGACCACCACCCCCACCCCCACCCCCACCGAGTTGTCCACGACGGTGCCCTACGACGGCGCGGTGCGGATCGTTCCCGCCACCCGCGTGGCGGGGGTCTGCGAGGGCGGCACCGGGCACGACGTGCCGGGCAATCTTCTGGATGAGGATCCCGACACGATCTGGCGGTGCGCCGGGAGCGGTGTGGGGGCACAGTTGACCTTCACGTTCGAGGAGGGAACCCGCCTCGTCGGCGTCCGGCTGCAGAATGGCAACACCGTGGCCGAGAACCGGTTCGTCGAGGAGCGCCGGATCGTGCGCGTCCTGTGGGAGTTCCCGGAGGGGGAGTGGGTGGTGCAGGGGTTCGCCGCCAACGACCGCAGCCCGCAGGAGTTCCGGTTCCCGCCGGTAGACGTGACCGGGCCGGTGCGGATGACGGTGGAGGCCAGCACGATTGCAGGCGACACGGCACCGACCTATGACGCGATCTCGATCAGCTCACTGGCGTTCCTCAGCGACGCAGCAGCCTGACGCCAATCCGGATCAGCGCAGGACGGGACGCACGTGCAGTCCGACGTCCGGGTCCACCAAGGCCTCCTGGGCTGCCGGAATGCCGTCCACCGTGAGTTCCTGCTCCAGCGGCACATTGCGTTTGATGAGCGCGAGGGCGATCGGCCCCATTTCGTGATGGCGGGCACTGGAACCCACGAAGCCCACCTGCTTGTCCCCGTTCATCAGCGGTGCGCCCTGTGCGGGGAGGGAGGACTCCATGCCGTCCAGGTGCAGCATCACCAGCCGGCGTGGCGGCCGACCCAGGGTGTGGACCCGGGCCACGGTCTCCTGGCCCCGGTAGCAGCCCTTGTCCAACTGGGTACCCACCAGCCCGATCTCGTTGGGGATGGTGCGGTGATCGGTGTCGGTGAAGATGCGGGGCATTCCCGCGGCGATGCGGGCCGCGGCGTGGGCCCATGTGCCCACCGGGATGGCCTCGGGCAAGTCGGCATCGACCGGAACGAACACGTCGGAACCACCCAGTTCGCTGTCGCGCCGGGTCCAGCCCTCCGGGATGGCCACCTGGTGCCCGAACCAGGCCAGCGTCAGGTCGGTGCGGTGTACCACCTCCACCCGGGACATGAACCGCATCCGGTCCAGGAACTCCACCAGGGCGGCCGCCCGGCCCGCTTCGGTCCAGGCGAAAAGACGTTCCCCGTCGTCCACTGCATAGAGGGCATGCTCGATGTGGCCCTGCGGGTTGAGGATCAGGGCGGTGGTGGCCACGTCGGGTGCCAGGTCGTCGAGCTTCTGGGTGGTCAACGCGTGCAACCAGGTCAGCCGGTCGGGCCCGGAGATCTCGAGCACCTCACGGTTGGACAGGCGCACCATTCCGGTGCCGGCCGCCATGGCGCGGGCCTCGGTCACCGGGTTGCCGTAGTGCCAGGTCAGGCCCGAATCGATTCCACTGTCAATGATGGTTGCCATAACTCACTGTTTCTTCAGACGCGCCCACATGTGCGGGCGCAGTTCGTGTGTGGTGGTGGAACGGTCGAGGGCGTACATCAGGTCGCCCTCCACCTTGCCGTAGAGGCGGGTGGACGAGGAGTGTTCGATGGCCGCACCGGCCGTGCGCATGACGGCGTCGCTCAATACGTCGATCCGGGTGACCTGGATCTTCCCCACCAGCACCTCGGTCCAGCCGTGGGAGTTGGACAGGGTGATCTCCAGCGACGCGTCGGCGTGGGGACGCCAGAACCCGGACTCCATGTCCAGCGCAGCCCCGCTGTTGCCGTCGGCGTCCAGCAGGAAGGTCTGGGAGGCGTAGTAGAGGTAGTCGCCGCCGTTGTGGTTGAACTCGATGCGCTGCTCGAACGAGAAGTCATTGCCCTCGTGGTCCGTGCCGTTGCCGGTGCCCTCCCAGCGCCCAACCAGCCACCCCAGGGCGACGAGCTTGGGGTTGAGTCCCTCGGGTACCTCGACGTCAATCTGCATCGTTGCCTCTCAAGTCCTTGGTCATCCTCACGATGGCGAAGATCAGGCCGATCAGCAGCGTCAGGCCCATCAAGGCTGCCGCGATCACCAGGATCCACGAGCTGATCTCTCCCATGGTCCGCCAGTCTAGTTGCCGGGCCAACCGGGACCCATCACGATGGGGGCATGCGCGTCGTCATCACCCGGGTCAGTTCCGCCAGCGTCACGGTAGACGGGCACGTGGTCTCGGAGCTGCCCCGCCCCGGTCTGCTGGTGCTGGCGAGCGTCGGCCATGAGGACACCCCTGAGAAGTTGAGGGCGGTGGCCGCCAAGATCTGGGGGCTTCGGATCCTGGACGACGAGAGCTCCGCCGGCGAGCTGGGCGCCCCCGTCCTGGTGGTCTCCCAGTTCACGCTGCACGCCTCCACCCGCAAGGGCAGGCGGCCCTCATGGAGTGGCGCGGCCCCCGCGGCCGTCTCGGAGCCCATGGTGGAGCAGTTCTGCGGCGAACTGGAGGCGCTGGGTGCCGAGGTGCACCGTGGCCGCTTTGGGGCCGACATGAAAGTGGCCTCCGTCAATGACGGCCCCGTGACCATCTGGATCGACACCGAGCACTGGACCTAGCGACCCAAGGATCGCTAGGCCGCCTGCCCGGCACGCGTGGACGCACCGCCAATAGTGGTGCACGGGTGGGGTTCAGGGATGAGATCGGCCGTTCGCCCGCGTCTGGAGGATGCGTGGGCGCAAATCGGCGGTGACTCCCAGTTGTCCCAGCGCCAGCACCGCGGCCCCGACGATGCCGTCCCCGGTGTGCAGGGCCCGCTTGCCCAGATGGGCCGCCACCTGTTGGCCGATGACTGAGTCGGTGCCCAGCACGCTGCCCCCCAGCACCACCGGCCCGGTATCGGAGCCGGGCAGGGCCGCCAGCGTGGCAAGCAGGATGTCGGTGGCCTCATTGCACAATGCGGCTGCGACGGCGTCATCGGCAGCCTCACGGGTGGCGAGGACGGCGAGGCGGGCCAGGTCGACGGGTCGCTGCCCGTAGGTCCAGGCCAGCAGCGCGGCCAGCTGCGCGTCATGCGGGGGCGCGGCCGGGGCCGAGGGCACTAGTTCCAGCACCCTCGCGGTGAGGCTGGTGGCGGGACCGCGGTGGTCTAGTTCGGCCGCCACCGCCCGGGCCACGCGCCGGCCGAGCCAGAACCCCGCCCCGCCGTCGCCGAGCAGCCAGCCGAGCCCGTCGCGCATCGCCACCAGTTCGCCCGCCCGGATGGCCGCGGCGGTGGTGCCGGTCCCGGCCAGCAGCACCGAGCCCGCGTCGGCATCCGTGGCCGAGTAGTAGATGCCGTGCATGTCGCTGACGAACCGCACCTCGGGGAATCCGGCCTTTCGCATGGCGTCTTCCCCAGCGTGGAAGTGGCCCCCGAACGAGATCAGCCCTGCCATGGTGACCACCACCAGGTCTGGGACTACCCCAGCCGCCTGCGCCGCGAGCCCGGTGGTGGCCGCGAGGGTGTGTGCGGCCTCGGGAGCGGAGCGCGGGTTGCCGGGGCCACCTCTCGTCTCGGCCAGGCAGGTGCCGGAGTCATCCACGACGAGCGCCCGCGTGGTGGTGCCGCCGGCGTCGACGGCGACGGCGGTGCGGGTCACGAAGCGTCCGTCAACCAAGCTGCCATCGTGGTGGGGTCCGGGTGCGAGAAGGTGAACCCGGAGGAGCGCAACACCGTGGGGTCAACGTGGTGGGACCCCAGGATCTCGTCGGCGAAGTCGGCGAACACGAGCTTGAAGACGATGCCCGGCGCCGGCGCCGTGATCCATGTCCCGCGCAGCGCGGAGTTGATGGCCCGGCTCATTTCCAGTTGGGTGGTGGCGCTGGGTGCCGCAAGGTTCACTGGTCCGTGGATGTCGGTGTCGATCAGGTGCACCAGGGCGGCCACCTCGTCGGCCAGCGTGATCCAGGGCCAGACCTGGTGCCCGGATCCCAGCCGGGAGGCCACTCCCAGACGCCCGAGGAGCACCAGCGGGAACCCGGTCAGCGCCTGCGGGGCGATCACCATGCCGGTGCGCGGCAGCACCACCCGATTGCCGGCGTCGCGCGCAGGCGCCGTCGCGGCCTCCCAGTCCCGGGCCAGCCGCGGGAGGAAGCCCTGTCCCGGTTCGCTCTGCTCGGTGAGCACCTCGCCGTCGCGGCCGGGGCCATAGAACCCGGTGACGGACTGGTTGACCAGGACGGAACCCGGCTGCTCCGCCGCCAGGCGGGCGATGAAGTCCGTGCTGCGCAGCCGGCTGGAGCGGATCAGTCCCTTGTGCGACGGCGTCCAGGGGCGGGCGATGGGTGCGCCGGCGAAGTTGGCGAACACGTCGATCCTGCCCAGCATCCCGCGGTGGATCTCCCGCTTGTCCGGATCCCACTGGAGCTGGCCGGGCTGGCGGGGCACCCCCCGGGTCAGCACCAGGACCTCGTCGCCGCGCGCGCGCAGGGCCGCAGCCACTCTGCTTCCGATCAAGCCGGTGCCACCGGCGACAGCGATCCTCATGTGCTCTCCAGGTTCCTTCAGGGCTTCCGGGGTGGAAAATGAGGGCGACTCCTGTCCGGTTCACCGGGTGGCGAACCAACGGGAATCGCCCTCAGTGTGGCGGTCGGGTTACTTCAGGGCCGCCAGTGCCGCTTCGTAGTCGGGTTCCTGCTTGATCTCGGGGACCTGCTCGGTGTAGACGATGTCGTGGTTGGCGTCGAGCACCACCACCGCACGCGAGAGCAGACCCTGCAGGGGGCCGTCGATCATGGTCACGCCGTAGGTCTCGCCGAAGGTGGTGCGGAAGTCGGAAGCCACGATGACGTCCTCGATGCCCTCGGCCCCGCAGAAGCGGGACTGCGCGAAGGGAAGGTCACGGGAGATGTTCAAGACGGTGACACCCTTGAGGGAGGCAGCCCGTTCGTTGAAGGCGCGAACGCTGTTGGCGCAGATGCCGGTGTCGAGGCTCGGGAAGATGTTGAGGACGACCGGCCCCTCGAAATCCGAGAGGGAAATGTTTTCCAGGTCCGTGTTCACCACGGTGAACTCGGGGGCCGGCACGCCGACCGGGGGGAGCTGGGCACGGGTGGAGACGGGGTCGCCGTCAAAGGTGATATTTGCCATGCCTTGATCTTCCCGTACCGGGGCGCCGTTTTCTACCTGGTTGGTGAGTTTGGCAACCGGTCGGGGCGCCAGGGTGTTGGCTGGGTGCATGCGAACCCAGAACTTGCGGGAGTACATCGACCACCTCAGGGACGAGGGTTACACCGTGGGAGACGTGCACGGGGAGGACCAGTACCTGATCGATCCCCTGGGCAATGCTGTGGAGACGTGGCGTGACAACTACCCCTACGACCAGCTGCTCGGCCGGGAGGCGTACCAGGAGGAGAAGCGGCAGCTGCAGATCGAGCTTTTGAAGTTCCAGTACTCGGCGCAGGACCACGGCACCAAGCACATCATCATCTTCGAGGGACGGGATGCAGCGGGCAAGGGTGGGGCGATCAAGCGGTTCGCCGAGCACCTCAACCCCCGGGGTGCGCGCACCGTCGCCCTGGACAAGCCCTCCAACAGGGAGCAGGGACAGTGGTACTTCCAGCGTTACGTCCAGCACCTGCCGACG
>CAZPSO010000151.1:0-6637 GCA_964588895.1 uncultured Tessaracoccus sp. | reverse complement strand
ATGCAGTCCGACAAGTACGGCGACATCGCCGACATGGTGGTGGGCCTGCGCATGGTGATGCCCGGTCAGGTATTGGCCTTGAGGCCGTTGCCGTCGACGTCGTCGGGGCCGTCCGTGCGGGAGATGGTGATCGGCTCCGAGGGGCGGTTGGGTGTCATCACCGAGGCGTGGATGCAGGTGCACCGCCTGCCCGAGGTGCGCGAGATCCAGGCCTACTTCTTCGCCACCTACGAGGACGGGCTGCGTGCCTGCCAGCAGATCGTGGAGTCCGACGCCGAAGTGATGATGGCCCGGGTCTCGGACGCGCTGGAGACGAAGTACATCATGGCCAACGGGAAGAAGGGCTCCAAGGTCTCCTCGTGGGTCAGCAAGGGGATCCAGAAGGTGATGTCGGCCAAGGGCTGGGACCTTGACAACATTGCGATGAGCTTCATCGGGTTCGAGGGCTCCGCCAACCACGTCCGGTACAACAAGGGCCTGGTGAGCAAGATCATCAACGCCAACAACGGGCTGAACGTCGGCGCCGGCCCCGGCAAGCTGTACGACCAGAAGAAGTACGACACGCCGTTCCTGCGCGACTTCATGTTGGACCGCGGCCTGGTGTGTGACGTCTCGGAGACCACCACCCCGTGGTCGCGGGCCGAGGAGATGCACGACAAGGCGTGCAAGGCCTTCTACGACACCATGGAACGGATCGGGAAGGTGGGCGTGGTGTTCTGCCACCTGAGCCACTCGTACCATTCGGGTGCCTGCCAGTACTTCACGTTCGCCATCAACGACAGCAACCCGGACACCATGCTGGAGACCTACGACGCCGCCAAGCGTGCCATCCAGCAGTCCTTCGTCGACTTCGGCGGCACCGTGTCCCACCACCATGGCGTCGGCGAAGAGCACAGCCCGTGGATGGCCCAGGACATCTCGCCCGCCGGCGTGCACATTCAGCGCAAGCTGTTCGAGGGTGTCGACCCCGGGAGCAACTTCAACCCCGGCAAGATCATCCACGACGGCCAGCCGGGCATCACGTCGAACTCCTCCGACGCCTGATCACCCCAGCGGGTCACACCTTTCACACCTGGCTCACCAGCGTCTGCGCTGCACCAGGTTCAGGCCCGCATCCTCGCCCAGGGGTGAGGTGAATCGCAGGGCCCGTGCCAGGCCTGCGCCTTCGCTGGCACCAGTGAACACGGACCGCCCCCTGCCCACGTGCCGGTTCCAGTGCTCGGTGAAGAGATCGGCGTCAGCGCGCGAGCTGCCCAAAGCGCTCGGCACCTGGTGCCAGACCTCATGGTGCACCTGGGTGCCCAGCCAGTCCCGGATGCGCCCGCCTCCGGGGCTGGGAACCTCTCTGCTGATGAGGTACCGCGGCTGCTCGAGGGGTCCCATCACCTGGGCCAGGGCGTCGGTGAACAGCGCGGTTCCCGCCTCGTCGATCCCTTCGATCCTGACCCGGATTTCCCCATCGGGGGTGCTGAACGCCACCACGGCCTCGGCGCCACGGCTGGTCCATCCCCGGGCGTGAAGGGCATCAGCCACGGCCCATGCGTACTCGCGGACGCCCGGCAGTGAAGCCGTTCGACGGTTCCGTCCCACCAGCCGCCACAGGTCACCTGCGGCCACCAGCACCACCAGGGCGAACACCCACCACAGCCCCGGCCACACCACGGCCCCCACCATGCCGCCCGCGCCCACTGCGCCCCGCGCCAGGACCTGCCCGACTCCGAGAACCGGCTCGGGCGCACGCGCCAGGCGCACCGGCAATTCGCTCGTCTGCGACACCGTGCGCGACGGCCGGATCCGCAGGGTGTGGATGGGACCGGAACGCGACGGATCCACGGTCTCCCAAGCGTCGCGGATGGAATCGGTGTCCTGTGAGCGGCGCAGGGCGTCGGAATTGAGGATCTCGAGCGAGTCTTCGGGAGGCATCTCGGCGATGCCGAGACGGGCGTCGAGGTGGGCCACACCGTCGACGACCTCCCCCTCCTGGTCGACTGCGAACCAGCCGTCGTGCTTGCGGACCAGCCGCCGATAGTCGACGTCACCCTGCGGCTGCCCATGGGCCAGGCAGGTGACAGTCCAGTTCACGGCCACCTTCTCCGGGTGTGCGGGGTCGACGCGCAGCGAACGGCCCCTGGTCTGGACGATCGCCGTGGAGGTGGTGGCCGTGGTGAGATCCACCACTCCGGTGACGCTGCGGGCGTCCCATCCCTCCCCCAGCAGGGCCCGGGTGCCCACCAGGCACCTGGTGGTGCCCTCTGCCAGCGCGCGGCTTGCCTCCTGGACCCATTCGGCCGAAATCCAGCCATCCACCCTGAAGATGCCATCACCCTCGGCCACCACCTCCGCTGTCTCCGGGGCCATGTGCCGGGCGAGGGTTTCGGAGCCGCCGAACAACGACCCCGTCACCATGGCGGGCTCGACGTGTGCAATGCGCTCGTCGGCAAGGAGGGTGGCCAGCACCCACCGCGCCGAACCCGATCCGGGTTCGAGCACGCCCTGGAGGTCTGCGGCAATGGCGGAGGCCGTGACGTGGTCGGTGAGGACCAGGAGCCGCGAATCGGGGTTCTCCACAAGGGTGCGGGCGACGATCTCGGCCGCGGCACGCGCCTTCGAGGCACTGCGTGACAGCACCCGGTCCACCAGCGGAACGCCCGGCCGGATGCCATGGCGGGTCAGCCGGAACCCCACGCTTGGCAGCAGTGCGGCGATGTGCTCGACGAAACCGGTGTCGCGTGCGGTCTGCCGCAGGGCACCCAGCCAGCCGTCGGCCACCGCCACCCAGTCCTCGAGGTCCGGCTCGCGGCGGTGACGTTCCGCGATGTGCGCACCGGCCGGCATCTCGAGTTCACCGGCCAGGGCGAGCCGGACCACGGCGTCGGCGCGTTCCCCGGGCATCTCGCGCAGGTCCTGCAGCGCCAGCCAGCTCAACAGTGGGGTGCTGACATCGACACGTGTGAGTTCGGTGACGAGTTCCTGGGTGGTGCGCCGGCGCTGGCCCAGCCACTCGACTTCTCGGCGCGTGGGGGTGGTGAACCAGACCAGTTCGGCGAACGGCACGAGGTCGCCGGCAGTCACGACGGCGGGGATGGTGGCCGAGTAGGTGATGCGGCCGAAGAGTCGGTCGACCAGCTCGGCCTCGCGGGAGCTCAGCAGCTCCGGCGGAGTGGCGGTCAGGGCGATCACGATGGCGTCGTCGAGGATCTCGAGCACCTCTGCCAGGAGGTTTCCCCAGACCTGGAGGAGGTGGTGGCACTCGTCGAGGATGATGGTCAGTGGACCGGCGCCCCGCAATTGGTCGATCAGGGCCTGGCCATTGGGGTGCAGGCGGTCGATGTGGGAGTCCTCGTGGTCGCTCTCCGCGTCGAAGACGGCCAGGGACTGGTAGGTGAGTGCCGTGAAGTCGGTGGGCAGGCTGCGGTCGTCGGTGGCAGCCTCACCCGACAACTCCTGCCAGGCTGCGCGCCACTGGCGGGTGATGGCGATGTTCGGCCCGAAGGCCACGGTCCGACGCCCAAACTTCCGCGCCGCCTCCGCCCCAAGCAGCGTCTTGCCCGCCCCTGGTGGCAAAACCACCCAGTAATGGGGTCCATCAGCGGCAGCGATTGCCTCCAGGGCCTCGGCCTGGTGTCTTCGCCACTCCATGTCACCTCGCTGCGGGATCCTCGACGGACACACTACGCGAGGCTCAGGTGGGCGCCGCAGCTTCGTCGCACCACCACGCGGGGCCGCAGCCTGACCTGGTGGACCGGTCCCGAATCACCACCCTGCAGCCGTTGCACCATGATGCGCCCGGCTAGCACCCCCATGCGGTGCTTCGCCGGGCTGACGGCGGTCAGGGGAACCGCGGCGATGTCGGCGATGTCGTCGTCATAGCTGACCAGGGCCAGATCACGCGGAACATCGACGCCCATGCGGCGGGCGCCGTCGAGCAGCAAGGTGGCTTCCCGGTCACCCAGGACCAGAGCCGCCGTGCAGTCCTCCCGCTGGGCCCCAGCCACGGCGTGTTCCACGCGCGTGGGCCAATCGGCTGCGGAGTGCCGGATCTCAATGCCACCGATTCCGAGATGGGCGAGCGCCTGGTGGAATCCGCGCTGCACGCCCGTCAGCGACGGAGCCTCCTCACGAGCCAGGAGCGCGATCCGCGAGTGCCCAAGACTGGCCAGGTGGCGGACCGCGTCGAAGGCACCCCCTGCGTGGTCGGAGCACACGTACTCGATGGCGGTGGCCGGGGATTCCGTGGCAGGCATCCGCTCCAGGAGCACGACGGGTACCGGCAGTTCCATGAACGCCCTCACGCGATCGAGGTCGAGTTCGTGTTCGAAGCCGGCGGGCACCACGATCAACCCATCCACCCCGGCGGTGGTGAAGTCGTCGATCCGTCGCCGCTCCGCCTTCTCGTCGTAGTCATGGATGGCGAACCGCAAGCCCACGCGTGCGGCGTTGAGTTCGGTCTCGATGCCGTGCATGACCTCGCCGTAGTAGAGGTGGGTCACCGGAACGAGGGCGCCGATCGTCATGCCTTCGACGCCGGCCCGGACGATCTGCTCTGCCACGAACGTGCCCGCACCCTGGCGCCGTACCACGAAACCTTGGGATTCCAGGAGGTTGTAGGCCCGGCGGATGGTGGAGAGAGCCAGCCCGGTGTCCGCCCGCAGTTGCACGTCGGTGGGCAGCTTCGCTCCCGGCGGCCAGGTGCTGGCCAGGATGTCGCGGCGCAGTTCGTCGGCGAGACGATGAAACTTCAACTCGCCGTTTTTTGGCGAAACGGGGCTCGGCATTGAAAAGCTCCTGCAAATACGTCTTGAATCTTACCCTCAGAAAGGGGATGATTGAGGGTAATGCTACGGCATCCCGTCGCGGCATCCAGCTGAAGCGCCGGCTGGTCCTTCAAGATCCCCCTTCCTCCATTTCCCCCACCTTCGAGGCCCCACCGATCGGTTACGGTGGGGCCTCGTCGTGCACTTCGGGGTGCACGGATACGGGCATGCCAGTGTCCGTTACCATCGAGGGATGCTCGCCGTGCTTTCACCCGCCAAATCTTTGGACTTCGAGACCCGGCTTCCAACCCGGAAGCACTCCGAACCCCGGCTGGTGGACCAATCGGTGGGGCTCATCGAACTGATGCGAGGCAAGTCTCCGGCCGACATCGCTTCCCTGATGCACATCTCCGACGACCTGGCGGCCCTGAATGCCAACCGTTACGCCGAGTTCGAACCGTCGCACGATCGCCAGAACTCCCGCCCCGCGCTGTACGCGTTCGCGGGTGACGTCTACCGCGGCCTCGACCCACACACCCTGGATGCGCGGGACGTCACCGAGTCCCAAAAGACGCTACGGATACTGTCGGGGCTCTACGGAGTCCTGCGGCCCCTCGACCTGATCCAGCCTCACCGGCTCGAGATGGGGACACGCCTGGAGACCCAACGTGGCTCGTCTCTCTACGACTTCTGGGGCCCCCGCATCACCGACTGCCTGAAGCGTGATCTCGACGCGTCGCCGGGGGCCAACGTGTTGGTGAACCTGGCGTCGGCCGAGTACTTCGGATCGGTGGACACGGGACGCCTTGGCATCCGCGTGATCACCCCCCGCTTCGAGGACCGTGGCCCTGGCGGTGAGCCCCGCGTCGTGTCCTTTCACGCCAAGCGCGCCCGCGGCCTGATGGCGCGGTGGTCCGTGATCAATCGCATCCGTAGCGCCAGCAAGTTGCTGGAGTTCACGGCGGAGGGCTACGAGTTGGACGAGGCCCGCTCCACCAAGGACCAGCCCGTGTTCGTGCGGTAGTCGGGTCCGTCTGAAGGGCCCCGTTCCCGGGGCGTAGGGTTGGGTCATGGAGCAACGTCGGCTCGGCCGTCTCGGCCACAAATCCTCAGTCCTCATCTATGGCGCCGCTGCCTTGGCCGCTGTCACCCAGGAGGTGGCCGACGCATCCGTTGCGCGGGCGTTGGAAGCGGGAATCAACCACTTCGACGTGGCCGCCAGCTACGGCGACGCGGAGCTGCGGCTGGGACCACTGATGTCCTCCATGCGCAGCGACATCTTCCTGGCCTCCAAGACCGGGGACCGCGACGCGGAAAGGGCCTGGACCTCGATCAACCGATCTCTGGAGAAGTTGCAGACCGACCACCTTGACCTCATCCAGCTCCACGGTGTGGGATCCCTGGAGGAACTGGACGCCGTCACCGCCCCTGACGGCGCCCTCACCAGCGCTCTGCGCGCCCGCGACGAGGGTCTCGTGACCGGCATCGGGATCACCGGGCACGGACACCGGGCCCCGGCGGTCCACCTCGAGTCGCTGCACCGCTTCGACTTCGACACCGTCTTGACCCCTCTGAACCGACGCCTGTGGCGCGAGCCCGGGTTCGCCGATGACTTCACAGCCCTGGCCGCGGAGGTCCGGGCCAGGGACGTGGGGCTGATGACCATCAAGACCGTCGCCCGCCGCAATTGGCCGGATGAGCGCCACATGTCCACCTGGTACGAGCCGTTCACCGACCAGGAGACCATCACCAGCGCGCTCGCTTGGCTGCTGGACGGGCACCCGTTCATCACCGGGATCGCCACCCCCGGCGAGGTGGAACTCCTGGACCAGCTCATCCGCGCCGAGCAGGAACGGTCCCAGCTCACCGTGGAGAAGGCGGCC
>CAZPSO010000150.1:0-6657 GCA_964588895.1 uncultured Tessaracoccus sp. | reverse complement strand
TGCCGAACCAGGGGTACACCGGCCCGGTGTTGCCGCGGCCCATGGTCAGGTCCAGGCGGCCGTCGACCAGGTGCTGGAGCATGCCGTAGTCCTCGGCGATGCGCACCGGGTCGGTGGTGGTGATCAACGTGGTGGCGGTGGACAAAATGATGCGCTTCGTCTGCGCACCGATGTAGGCCAGCGTCGTCGTGGGCGAGGAGGTGGCAAAGGGCGGGTTGTGGTGCTGGCCCACGGCCACGACGTCCAGGCCCACCTCCTCAGCCTTCTTCGCGATCGCGACGGTGGCCTTGATGCGCTCCTGCTCGGTGGGCGTCGTGCCCGTGGTGGGGTCGGTGGTGATGTCGCCCACCGAGAAGATTCCAAACTGCATCTCTCGTGCTCCCGTCCTAGAAAAGTGTTGTCGCCACTACAACGTAGTTGAAGTCTAAATTATTCCATGCCGCGACTCCTCCGCCGGCTGGGACAAGGCGCCCGGACCACCCAATCACCGACGCGCCGACCCGTGCTCCAGCCCGGCGCCCGGATTGGGCGTTTGAATGGGACTCCGCCCACTCCCGGCAAGGAGCGTCCCATGCCCCGACGACTGGCCGTCACGGCCCTGACCCTGCCCCTCCTGCTGGGGGCCTGTGCAGCCGAGGAATCATCCAAGACCGGGTCTCCTCCACCCGTGGCCGCCCCGACAACTCCTCCGCCTGTGGCCGCCCCGACAACTCCTGCCCCCTCGACGGTGACGACGAGCGAGCCGACGGCCACGCCGATCGACGAGCCCGCCCCGACCCCCGCATCCCCGTCGGATCCGGGGGCCGCCGTCACCCTCGAGTGGGGCGAGGAGCGCCTGTTCATCACCGAGCCGATCCGCTGTGAACAGGACTCCGGCAGCTATCTCATCGGCCACGGCGACCCGAGTGCCGACGACGAGTTCCTGAGCATCGTCATGGGCGGGCCGGACTCGGTCACCGCCGACGGGATCCACATGGTGACCCCCGAATGGATGTTCGCTGTCGACCCGTCCAACGACCGGGGCACCGCTGACGTGGCCGCCACCCAGCTGGGCTACCTGTTCACCGGCACCGGCGAGGTCCGCCACACTACCGACCAGGAGACTCTGGAGGAGGTGGCCTACACCCTCGCCGTGATCTGCGCCTGACCTCAGTGCAGCGACGCATCGGCCTCCCCCAGGCGCCAGTTGCTGAATCGGACCTCGAAGCCGGCACGGGTCGGCGCGCACACCAGCGGGCCCGCCTGAAGCTCCGCCTCGGGGGGCACCGGGAACACCCGGACGAACTGCCACTCGGAATCCTCCAGCCGGGCGCGCACGGTCACCGCGTCGCCGGAGCGCGACATCCTGATGGTGACAATGCGCTGGTTCCAGCCAGGCACGGGCGCCACAGACCAGTCGGACTTCGGCCACGTCACCACCGCCCCCAGTTGCAGGACCCCGTCGGATAGCTCCAGGCCACACTTCGCCCAGTGCCGATCGTCGGCCAGCAGGAACAGACCCGCCTGGTCGAACTGCTCGGCATAGTCGGCGGTGATTTCCACCTCCATGGCGGACGGATTCGGGAAGGGCACAACCAGCGCGTGCTCGGTGTCGTGGACGAACCCGTAGCTGGTCTCCCGCCACGCGTCGCTGTTCTCACGGGCCTGCACCACCAGTCCGGCGCCGTCGTCGGTGACCGAGACCGGCTCGTTGGTCCAGCGGCCTTGGTCCCATGCAATCTGCGTCATGCTGCCTCAGTCTGTCAGGGCGCAACCGGGCGTGAGGGACAATGGGGATATGCAGAAGCACATGTGGGTGGCGGTGGCCGCGGCTTTCGGGTGGGCCGCCTGGAGTATCGGCAGCTCCGGCCAGTGGCTCTTCGGTGCGCTCGTGGGGGCAGCGGGCATCGCGTTCGCCTGGGCGTTGAGCCCCTGGCGCGGCGGGCGTGCCACGCATGCCAGTGTGGCCGCTCTGCCTCAGGAGCAACGCCCCGTGGTGGTCTACTGGCGGCCAGGTTGTGTCTACTGCGCGCGGCTGCGCGGTGCGCTGGCCCGCCTCAGGCCCCAGCCGCATTGGGTCAACATCTGGAAGGACGCGGAGGCCGCCGCCTTCGTGCGCTCCCACAACAACGGGAACGAGACTGTCCCCACGGTGGTTATCGACGGCGAGGTCTTCGTCAACCCCGATCCAGCCCTGGCGGCGGCACGTCTGCAGCGACACCCGGGCGGAGGGCACGATCGCCCCTAGCCGCTCGTTCCCCTACCATCAGGTCTTTCAACTGCGCAGAGTGAGGAGGTGGGTGCCGTGGGGCCACGACGTGCCGCGATGGACCCACCGACTCCTCCGATCCGGGTATCCACAACCAGCCCACAGTCACGGGCCAGCGCTCCCCGCCGCTCCGTGCCCACCCCACCGTCTGCGGATCAGGTCGGGCCGCGCCGTTCAATGGAGACACCGGGCGCCATCCCACCAGGGACGACAGGACGTGGATCGGTCTGGCTCAGCACCCTGATGGCCCCGCTCGTGGTGGTCCTCAGCGTCGCCCTCGCGCTCGGCATCAGCCACCTGGCATCACCCGAGGGGACCCCCCTGTTCAACCCCGCCGGACCGGAGCCGACGGCCGCTCCCTCCTCACACTCGCCCCGGCCGTCCCCGAACCCCACCCCGGCCGACACCCCCATCTCCCCACCCGCCGGCGAACTGGTGGAGCTGAACGATGCCAGCCTGACCGTCCCCGCCACCTGGGAGGTCGCCTCCGACGAGCTCGTGGAGGGTGACCGTCGAGCCATCCGGTTGGTGCATCCCGCCACAGACGCACGCCTGCAGGCCCTGACACTCGGGCCATCGGACGAAACGCCGAGGCAGGCGTGCCAGGCTCTCGTGGAGTTGCAACGGCAGTCCTACACGAACGTCACCACGCAACTCACGCTGGAGGTCTCGGTGCCCAGCACCGGCCAGGGCGTGGCCTGCGGCTTCGACGGAACCCGAATCAGCGACGAGGTGGCCAACGCGGTGAACTTCACCCTGCTGCGTCGCGATGCCGACGGGCACCTGCTGATGCTGCGCGCCACGGTGCCGGAGTCCGTGTCGGGCTCGGCAGAAGCGCATTCCCAGCTGGTCAGCATGCAGTGCGAGGCCAGCCGCACGTTCGGTGTGCGACTGCCACTGTGCTGAGCCGGGCCGGCTACTCCTGACCGGGGCGCCGGCTCAGCTGCTCCAAGACCGGGCGAAGACCCATCCACCACTGCTCGTAGGGGCGTTGGTTCTCCCAGTCCATGCCGTCGGTGATGTCCCGCAGCGGGGCGAACAACCCGGCTGCCGTGGATGATGCCGCAGAGTAATTGGTGGTGCCGTCGATCAGCTGTCCATGCAGGTGCTTGATGCCGGTGTAGGCCAAACGGGTGGCGTTGATCCGGTCGAACGGGCTGGGGGTGCCGCCCTGCTGGACGTGGCCCACCACGGCCTGGCGCACCGTGAATTTGCCCTTGCCCTCGGCCTCGAACAGGCGCCGCAGCACGTCGGTGGTGTAGTGCTCGCTGGCGTCCTCGCCGATCACGGCCAGGTAGAAGCTGCGCCCGGTGTCGAAGGCGTCCACCAGTGCCTCGATGTCGGACTCCAGCTCCGTCAGGGAGATCCCCAGCTCGGGCAGGTAGGCCTTCTCCGCGCCGCCGGCCAGGCCGCCGACGAGCGGAAGGAACCCGCAGCCGCGGCCCATCGTCTCCACGATGAAGGCCCGTTTGCTGGCCGAGGCCGACATCCGGACCATGTCGATGGAGCTGACCACGGTGTTCAGCGCAGTATCCGACCCGATTGCCATGGGCCATCCCGGCGCGTTGTTGTCGATGCTGGCGGGGATGACGGCCACCGGGATGTCGAACGCCGGGAAGCGTCGACGCTCCGCCTCCAGCATGGCCACGGTGGCGTAGGCGTGGAAACCGCCCATCACGAGCAAGGCCGTGATGCCGTTGTCCTCCAGCTGCCGGGCCATCTGGTAGAGGTCGGTCTCCCTCGGCACGTAGCGGCGGGTGCCGAAGTCGGCTCCGCCCGTGGAGGCCATGCCCTCCACGTCGGCCCACGTGACGGGCTGGAAGTTGCCGTCCCGAAGCCCCGGCACTCCCCCACGAATGGCTACCATCTGGCAACCGAGGTCCGTGCCGGTGCGTACCGCCACCCGCATCAGCTGATTCATGCCGGGCGCCAGCGCACCGGCGTGCATCAGGCCGATCCGGTGCTCACCGGTGACCTCGACGGTGGGTCGGGCCTCGGTAATGGTGCGGTAGATCTCGATCATCTGGGTGAAACCCTGACCTCGCGCCTCGATGGCCGCCTCGTAATCGGCCTCCTTGATGTAGTCGGCGATCTTGTGGGTGGCCTCCACCGCATCGAGCAGAGGCACCACGCGCACCCGGTCGCGGTGCATCCCCACCATCAGGGGCTCCCCGTCGAGGGGGCCAAGCACCTGCTGGACGGCTTCCACGCCGCACGCGGTGGCCATCCACCGGTCGTAGGCGCTGGGCCGGCCGCCGCGCTGGACGTGTCCGAGGATGGTGACTCGGGCATCCTCGCCCGACTTCTCGAGGATCACTTCCTTGATGCGCTGCGTGTCGATGGCCTGCCCGTGTCGGTCCTCGGCACCCTCTGCCACCACGATGATGGAATCGCGGCGTCCCGCGTCGCGGCCCCGCCGCAGCACCTCCGCCATCCGGTCCTCCCAGCCGTCGCGTGGTGGGGACTCCGGCAGGAACGTGTAGTCGGCACCTCCGGCGATGGCGCTCATCAGCGCCAGGTAGCCGCAGCGTCGGCCCATGACCTCGACGATGAAGATCCGCTGGTGCGATTCGGCGGTGGCGCTGATGGCGTCGATGGCTTCGGTGATGCGGTGCAGCGCCGAGTCTGTACCGACGGTCATGTCGGTGCCCATCATGTCGTTGTCGATGGAGCCGACGATGCCGACGACTCGGAGTCGGGGGTGGGCATCAGCCTGCTCCCGGCTGATCTCCCCGGAGCCCACCAGTTCCTCCAGCAGCTCGGGCCAGGTCACGCTGAGGTTGCGGGTCCCGGTCAGGGAACCGTCACCGCCCATCACGATGAGCCGGTCGATGCCGCGCTCCACGAGGTTGCGCACCGCCTGCCGCTGGCCGCCGCGCTCCCGGAACTCGATCGAACGGGCGGTTCCGATGACGGTGCCGCCCTTGTTCAGAATGCCGGAAACGTCGCTCCAGCCCATCGGGCGGATGTGCTTGCCGCCCATCACGGCCCCATGCCACCCCTCGTGGATGGCAAGCACTTCGGCGTTGCTGTGGATGGCGGAGCGGACGATGGCGCGCACCGCGGCGTTCATGCCCTGTGCGTCACCCCCAGACGTCAACACGCCGATTCTGGTCTTGGCCATGGCTTGCTCCTTGCGAAGGGGGTTGATGAGGAGGAACGCGACCGCTGCTAGCGGCGGGCCCCCTTGGGTCGGACCACTTTGTGGGCCTGCCAGTCCCTGCACACGTTGACGGAGCTCGTCAGCGCGAGACCGGCGGTGGTTGCGCCTTCGGCCACGTCCGCCGGGTCGATGTAGCTGGGACGGCCCACCTTGGGGGTGAGCAGCCAGATGTAGCCGGAGTCGTCCAGGTCGGTGCTGGCGTCCACCAGGCCGTCGACGAGGTCGCCGTCGTCGTCCCTCCACCACAACAAGACCACGTCGACCGCTTCGATGACCTCGTCGATCATCTCGCCGTCGATGACGTCCATGATGTCTTCACGCAGGTCGGCGTCGACATCGTCGTCCCAACCGAGTTCCTGGACCACCAGACCGGGCTGGAGGCCCAGGAGATCAGCTCCCTGAGGCCCGGTCATCACAATTCGTTCCCTTCACGATGGATTCGCACGACCCCAGCCTGCCAGATGGGGCGCATGGGTTGCACCCCACCCGGCAGAACGTGTCGCGGGAGACGGTAGCGCCGCTGTTAGGCGTCGCCTCCGGCGTTGCCCGAGGTGCCGGCGGTCACGTCATCGATGCGGTACTGCTCGGCCGCCTTGGTGGCCCACTCCTGCGGCACCTCACCGGCAGCGGCGAGCCGTTGCAGGACGGCGACGGCCACGGAGGGGCCATCGATCTTGAAGAACCGACGTGCGGCCGCGCGCGTGTCGGAGAAGCCGAACCCGTCCGCACCGAGCGTGGTGTAGTCACCTGGGACCCACTGGCGGATCTGGTCGGGGACCGCTCGCATGTAGTCCGAGACAGCCACGACAGGCCCGTCACGGCCGTTCAGCTGCCGGGTGACCCAGATCTCCTCATGCTCTCCGAAGGGGTCGGAGTACTTTGCCTTGTCCCGTTCGAGGCCCTCGCGACGCAGCTCACCCCACGAGGTCACGCTGAACACGTCGGCCACCACGCCGAAGTCATTCTTGAGCAGCTCCTGGGCTTCGAGAGCCCACGGGACACCGACGCCGGAGGCGAGGATCTGGGCGCGGCGCGCGTCCTCGTTCACCCCGTCGAAGGAACCCTCCTTGAGCAGGTACATGCCGCGGAGCACGCCCTCGACGTCCAGACCTTTCGGTTCGGCGGGCTGGACGATGGGCTCGTTGTAGACCGTCAGGTAGTAGATGACGTCCTCGGGGTCCTCGCCGTACATGCGACGCAGCCCGTCGCGCACGATGTGGCCGATCTCGTAGCCGTAGGCCGGGTC
>CAZPSO010000149.1:0-6720 GCA_964588895.1 uncultured Tessaracoccus sp. | reverse complement strand
TCCTGGCCGCGGTGCTGCAAGGCGAACAGTCCGAAGTAGGTCAGCTGCGCCACGTCCTCCCCGGGCGCGTAGACGCCGAAGACCCCGCACTCGTCCTGCGGGTGGCGTTCTACCGGATCGATGTCCAGCGAAAGTTGTCCGTCTGCTCGTGGCACTGCCCCAGCCTATCGCGGCAGCGCCACGGGCAACGACCGTGGCTGTGCGCCCGGACGGGCGATCAGTAGGCCCCGTTGGAACCAAGAACCGCTTTGGCGGTCCTGATCAGGATGATCATGTCCTGGGCCACCGACCAGTTGTCCACGTAGTAGAGGTCCAGCCTGACGGTGTCCTCCCACGTGAGCCGTGAACGCCCCGAGACCTGCCACAGTCCCGTGAGTCCGGGGCGCACCTGGAGGCGTCGACGGGTGTCGTCGTCGTACCGGGCCACCTCGCTGGGCAGGGCAGGCCGTGGGCCGATGAGGCTCATGTCGCCACGCAGGGCGTTCCACAGTTGGGGCAACTCGTCGATGGAGAAGCGCCGGATGAAACGTCCCACGCGTGTGATGCGCGGATCGTGCTTCATCTTGAACAACACTCCCGCACCCTCGTTCCTCGCCTGGAGCTCTGCCAATCTGGCTTCCGCATTCACGCACATGCTCCGGAGCTTGAGGCAGTCGAACTCCTTGCCGTGCAGGCCGATCCGCTTCTGCTTGAAGAGGATGGGGCCACCGTCCTCCAGCTTCACGGCGATGGCCGCAGCCAGCAGGATCGGGCCAAGGATCAACAGGAAGACGGCGGAGCCCAGAATGTCCAGGCTGCGCTTGAACCACCGCAGCGATCGCACGGCACGGGGCCGGTCGACATCGACCAGCGGAAGCCCGGCCACCGGTCGGAACTCGAGCCGCTGCGCACTCACATCGGCCATCGTCGGGACCATGATCATCTGCACCTGGGATTCCTCGAGCTTCCACGCCATGCGGCGGAAGGCGCTCTGCGACGCGAAGGAACCCTCGGCGAAGATCACCACCTTGACGTGGTTTTCGGCGATGATCTGCGTCAGTTCGTCCAGCTCGCCCAAGACGTTCAGGCCAGTCGCGGTGACCGGCAGGGGCTCATTGGTCACGGCCCCGATGACGCGGTAGCCCACCCAGCGTTCTCGCGCCAGCACCCTGGCCACCTCGTCGACGTGGTGGTTTCCCCCCACCACAATCACCGGCGTCATCAGCGCGTCCCACCTGACGTGCAGGTTGTTGACCACCCGGCGTCGGCCGTACCGCGCCAGACCAAGTCCAGCGATTCCGAAGAAGAGCCACAGCACGAACAGTGAGCCGGGGTAAGCGAAGTCGAGCAATACCCAGATCAGACCGAAGGCGGCGGCTGCCACCGTCGTGGCGTTGAGCGCGGCGTTGTATTCGGTGGCACCAGCACGCAGGTACTTGAGGGCATACGCCCCGCAACCCCACAGCGCAATCAGCCAGACGACCATGAGCACCACACTGGGAGCCAAGGTTTCACTGGTGACGTTCACCGACCTGAAGACCGGCGCCACGATGGCCGCCAGGCCGAAGGCGGCCACGATGACCAGCACATCAAGGACGGCTGGAACGGCCCGCTGCACCGCGGGCGCCCAGCCGTGAATTGTAGTGTCGGATGCCACGCGTCGCCGCTTCGGCCACGCAACAATGGCATTAAGAATGGTCATGAATCATCCCCCCAGCTTCATCATGTCCATGAGCCCGACAACCGCCGAGCCAAGACGCCCAGTATCGCTGATAAGCGACCACGAATCAACCCTCACAGCGCGTGTTTCTGTCCTCGGGTGTCGGAAAACCACCGGGGAATGCCGCGATGCACGGGTTCATATCGCCCCTTTTTCGCGACGAGAAGCTCCCCGCCCACGGGACTGCTAGCCGTGGTTTAGTCCCGCCACAAGGGGCTCAGGTCAGAAGCGATTCCAGATAGCTGCCGTAGCCGGATGACGCAAACCTTGCGGCTCGCTCCAAGAGCTCGTCGTCGCTCAGCAATCCCATCCGCCACGCCGCCTCCTCCGGGCACCCCACCTGCAGGCCCTGGCGGGCCTGTACGGTCTGGACGAACTGAGTGGCCTGACTGAGGGAGTCGAAGGTGCCGGTGTCGAGCCAGGCGGTACCGCGAGGCAAGACCGAGACCTGCAGTGTGCCCGCCTCGAGGTAGGTGCGGTTGATGTCGGTGATCTCCAGTTCCCCGCGCGCCGATGGCGTCAGCCCGCTGGCAATCTCGAGGACCTG
Source organism: uncultured Tessaracoccus sp. (assembly GCA_964588895.1). Taxonomy (GTDB): domain Bacteria; phylum Actinomycetota; class Actinomycetes; order Propionibacteriales; family Propionibacteriaceae; genus Arachnia. Next base: position 4,474 of record CAZPSO010000149.1, on the reverse strand, counting down.
TTCGTCGTAGAAGTACAGGCCGGGCACGGCGAAGTTGGACTTCGGGTGGGCCGGTTTCTCCTCGATGGAAACGGCATAACCGGCGTCGTCGAACTCCACCACTCCGTAGGCCTGCGGCTGCGCCACCCAGTAGCCGAAGATGGCGGCACCGTCGACATCATTGAACTGCTGGAGCTGGGCGCCCAGGCCCTGCCCGTAGAAGATGTTGTCACCCAGCACCAGAGCCACCTTGTGGCCGCGCACGAAGGCGGGGTGGATGGTGAATGCCTGGGCCAGGCCCCTGGGTTCGGGTTGGACGGCGTAGGAGAAATTCACCCCGAAGCTGGAGCCGTCGCCGAGGAGCCGCTGGAACGCTTCCTGTTCGTGGGCGGTAGTGATCACCAGGATGTCCCGGATACCGGCGAAGATGAGGGTGGACAGCGGGTAGTAGATCATGGGCTTGTCGTAGACAGGCACCAGCTGCTTCGAGACTCCGAGGGTGATGGGGTGCAGACGCGTCCCCGAGCCGCCGGCCAGAATGATTCCCCGCATGGCCCAGTCTTGCACGGGAGCAACCTGCCACACACCGTCCTCGCCCGCTCCCCTAGGGGCCCAGCACGATGCCACGATTCGGGTCCTGCCGCAGTATTCTGCTGGCTGGCCAGCAACGAAAAGGACATCATGCAGGAAACCCCTCAACGCGCGCGCACCGCCGTCGACGTTCCCCTCAACGCCGGTCGTGGCTTTCTGATTGGCCTGGCGGAGCTGGTACCAGGGGTTTCCGGCGGGACCATCGCCCTGGTCACCGGCGTCTACGACGCCCTCATCGACTCGGCCCATCACGTCGTCCAAGGCCTCAAGCGCCTCGTCTTCGGGCCGGACCGGGTGAGCTCCTTCAGGCACGAGATGGGTTCGGTCCGCTGGGGCCTCGTGGTCCCGATGCTGATGGGCATGGGCGTGGCCATCGTCCTGATGGCCGGCACGATGGAGTCCTTCGTCACCGGCCACCCAGAACTGGCCCGCGGCCTGTTCCTGGGGTTCGTGGCCGCCAGCCTGATCGTGCCGCTGCGCATGCTGCCACGGCGCGACGGCAGGTGGAGGGCGTGGGAGGTGGCTGCGTTCGTCGCGGCAGCCATCGCCACCTTCGTGATGACCGGGTTCGCCGGGGCCGGCCAGAATCCCGATCCCCCACTCCTGCTGGTGTTCTTCGCCGCCGCCGTGGCCATCTGCGCCCTGGTCCTGCCGGGCGTCTCGGGTTCGTTCTTCCTCCTGGTGGTGGGCTACTACGCCGCCACGATGGCTGCCATCAGCGACTTCGACTGGGCCTACATCGGGGTTTTCGCGGCCGGCGCCTTCTTCGGCCTCTCCTCATTCGTGCAACTGTTGCGCTACTTGCTGGACGCACACCGTCGCACCACGCTGATCGTGATGACCGGCCTGATGCTCGGCTCGCTCCGGGCGCTGTGGCCGTGGCAGGAGTCACGTGAGGGCGCGCTGTTCAGCGTGATGCTGGTGCCCCACGAGCCGGTGTGGGGGCCCATCGGGCTGATCGCGTTGGGCGCGAGCGTCGTGCTCGCGCTGATCTGGGTGGAGGGCAAGCTGGCCCCCAATTCCGTGGAGGACCCGCCCACCTTCTGAGCACCTCCGGGACGCTCAGGCCTTGGTGTCCCGGTCCGCCCTGTCCAGCCGCGCCTCGATCTCGGCAATCTTCTCCGGGGTGAGGGCCTCGAGGTTGGCGGTGGTGTCCAGCGCACTGCCCGAGAGCTCCGATGGTTCCAGCACTTCGGCCACCTTCTCCCTGCTCATCAACCCGCGTTCGGTGACGAGATCGGCCACGCTGCCCTGACCGGCAAGCGCCTCCTTCGCCACCCGGGCGGACTCCACGTATCCGATGTAGGGCGTGAGCGCTGTGACCACCCCGACGGAGGATTCCACCTGTAGCCGGAGCCGCTCCTCGTTCGCGCGGATCCCGTCAATGCAGTTGATGCGCAACGTGCGGCAGGCCCGCCGGAGCCACACTGCCGACTGCATGAGGCTGTGGGCGATCACCGGCTCGAACGCGTTGAGTTGCAGCTGGCCGGCCTCGCAGGCCATCGTGACGGTGAGATCCGCGCCGGCCACGGAGAAGGCCACCTGGTTGACCGCCTCGGGGATGACCGGGTTCACCTTGCCGGGCATGATGGAGCTGCCTGCCTGCCTGGGGGGCAACTGGATCTCCCCGAGTCCGTTCTGCGGACCGGAACTCAGCAACCGCAGGTCGTTGCAGATCTTCGAGAGCTTCATGGCGGCGCGCTTCATCACCGACGACATGGACATGAACACGCCGGTGTCGCTGGTTGCCTCGATGAGGTCGCGGGCAATGTAGAGCTCGGGATCGTCGGCGATCACGCGCAGGTGCCGGATCACCACGTCGCTGTAGCCGGGCGGAGCCGCGATGCCGGTGCCGATGGCGGTGGCACCCAGGTTGAGCTCCCGCAGGAACGGGCTCATGTCCCGGATCCGGTCGACGTCCTCGCCCAGGGTGGTGGCGAAGCCGCGGAACTCCTGCCCCAGCGTCATCGGCACGGCATCCTGCAACTGCGTGCGGCCCACCTTCAGGATGTTGCGGAACTCGCGGGACTTGGCCCGAAACGACTGCCGCAGCAGGGCGAGCTCCGTCCCCAACAGCTCGAGCGCGTGCAGCAGGGAAAGCTTGAGCGCACTGGGATAGGTGTCGTTGGTGGACTGGGAGCGGTTGACGTGGTCGTTGGGCGAGATGAAGGCGTAGTCGCCCTTGTGCCTGCCCGCCAGCTCCAACGCCCGGTTGGCGATCACCTCGTTGGCGTTCATGTTGGTGCTGGTGCCCGCACCGCCCTGGATGACCCCGACGACGAACTGGTCGTGCAGCTGCCCGTCGATGATCTCCTGGCAGGCTTGGTCGATCCAGCCGGCGATCTCCGTGTCCAGCACCCCGATCTCCCCGTTGGCGCGGGCCGATGCCTGCTTGATCTGCGCGAAAGCCACCACCAGGTCGGCATAGACGCTCACGGGCCGGCTGGAGATGGGGAAGTTCTCCACTGCGCGCGCCGTGTTGATGCCCCAGTAGGCGTCGGCGGGGATCTCCATCTGACCGAGCGAGTCCGCCTCGAGCCGCATCTTGGTCACGTATCTCTCCTCTGAGCTGCCACGGGGGTCGCAGAACCCCACACTACTGGCGCTGATCCCGATCTGCAGCGGGCTTGGGTGATGCGACGCACCCACGGCGGACCCGGCCGCCGCTGCGTATTCTGGGCGTATGGCCCTGAGCGTCTTCGATCTGTTCAGCATCGGGATCGGCCCCTCGTCGTCGCACACCGTCGGCCCGATGCGGGCGGCAGCCATGTTCATGGAATCCCTGGCCGACCGGGCCCACCTCGTCACCCGCGTCGAGGCAGAGCTGTTCGGGTCGCTGGGGGCCACCGGGCATGGTCACAAGACGCCGGGTGCGGTGGTGCTGGGCCTGCTCGGCCATCGCCCCGAGACTGTCGATCCGCGCGCTGGCCGTGCGGTGGTGGAGGCGGTCCGCAGCAGCGGGGAGCTGCCCCTGCGCGGCCACACGGTTCGCTTCGACATCGACTCCGACATCGTCCTCCACCAGCGGCGCGAGCTGCCCCTGCATCCCAACGGCATGATCTTCAGGGCATCGAGCGACGAGACCCTGCTGGAGGAGCGCACCTACTATTCCGTCGGCGGCGGGTTCGTCGTGGGCGCCGACGCCGCTGGCCAGGACCGGCTGGCGGCGGACACCACCCCGGTGGCCCACCCGTTCAACACCGCCGAGGAACTGCTCGCCATCTGCGACGAGTCCGGAAAGTCGATCGCTCGGATCGTGCTCGACAACGAGCTGTCCTGGCGCGACGAGGACGCCGTCAAGGACGATCTGCTGCGGATCTGGGAGGCCATGCAGGCCTGCGTCGTGACCGGGATCGAGACGGAGGGTCGTCTGCCGGGCGGGTTGCGGGTGCCCCGTCGGGCCCCCGAACTGGCCCGCAAACTCGCGGTCGAGACCGACAGCACCGATCCGATGCGCGGGATGGACTGGGTGAGCCTCTACGCCCTGGCTGTCAACGAGGAGAACGCGTCCGGAGGTCGCGTGGTCACCGCCCCCACCAACGGTGCCGCCGGCATCATCCCCGCCGTCCTGCACTACTACATGAAATTCGTTCCCGGCGCCGACGAGGAGGGCGTGGTGCAGTTCCTGCTCACGGCCGGGGCCATCGGCATCATCTTCAAGCAGAACGCCTCCATCTCCGGCGCAGAGGTGGGTTGCCAGGGAGAGGTGGGTTCGGCGTGCTCCATGGCGGCAGGTGCCATGGCGGCTGTGATGGGCGGCACCCCCCGACAGGTGGAGAACGCCGCCGGGATCGGCATGGGGCACAACCGGGGCATGACGTGCGACCCCGTCGGAGGCCGCGTACCGAACCCCAGCATCGAACCCAACGCCAGAATCGCCACGATCACCGCAGCCGGCGGCAGG
>CAZPSO010000148.1:0-6774 GCA_964588895.1 uncultured Tessaracoccus sp. | reverse complement strand
CCGTTCCCGGTGGATGTGCCGCACGTGCCGGATCAGAACCCGACGGGGGACCACCGATTGCGCTTCACGGTTGCCGACGGCTTCGTGCCGGAGGGTGGACGCGCATACCTGCGGCTGCTGGGTGTCGAGTCGTTGTGCATCGTGTCGGTGAACGGGCAGCGGGTGGGGGTGGTGCGCGGTTCGCGGTTGACCACAGAGTTGGATGTCACCGACCAGCTGGTGGTGGGGGACAACGTGTTGCACCTGCGGGTGCACCAGTGGAGCGCGCACAGCTACCTGGAGGACCAGGACATGTGGTGGCTGCCCGGTGTGTTCCGGGAGGTGGAGCTGCTGGCCCGGCCCGCGCCGGGGATCGAAGACATCTGGCTGCGCGCCGACTTCGATCCCGCCACGGGGGAGGGTGGCCTCCTGCCGGAGATCCGGGCGGCGGCGGACTCGTTCCCGGTGAGGCTGCGGGTGCCGGAACTGGGTGTGGAGCGGGTCTTCGACAGCCCCGCCGACGTGGGGCCCGTCCCCGTCGGTGCGGTTGAGCCGTGGAGCGCGGATGTGCCGCGTCTCTACGAGGTGGTGGTCGGCAACGGCGTCGAGGAGCGCACTTTCCGGACGGGTTTCAGGCGGGTGGAGATCGTGGGTCACGAGTGGCGTGTGAACGGCACCAAGCTGAGGCTGCGTGGAGTCAACCGCCACGAGTACGACCCGGACCAGGGCCGCGTGTTCAACCGCGAGAAGGCACGGGAGGGATTGCTGTTGATGAAGCAGCACAACGTGAACGCGATCCGCACGGCCCACTACCCGCCCCATCCGGAACTGCTCGAGCTGACCGATGAGCTGGGCTTCTGGGTGATCGACGAGTGCGACCTGGAGACCCACGGGTTCGAGTACCAGGGCTGGGTGGACAATCCCGCCGATGATCCGCGGTGGCGGGACGCGTTGCTGGACCGGGTGGAGCGGTTCTTCGAGCGCGACAAGAACCATCCGTCGGTGGTCTGCTGGTCGTTGGGCAACGAGTCCCACAACGGTCGCAACACGGCTGCGATGGCGGCGTGGCTGCATGCGCGGGATCCCGAGCGGCCGGTGCACTACGAGCAGGACTACGACGGTGCCTACACCGACATCGTCTCGCGGATGTATGCGCCGCTGGAGGAGATGCTGGACATGGCCGCCGGAATCGGCAGCCGCCTCGTGGCGCCCGGGCGCAATGCGGTGCTCGCGGAACGCCCCATGATCCTGTGCGAGTACGTCCATGCCATGGGCAATGGTGCGGGCGGGATGGCCGACTACGAGGAGCTCTTCGACACCGTGCCGCAGTGGCATGGCGGGTTCGTGTGGGAGTGGCGCGACCACGGGATCCGTACCACCACCCCCGAAGGCGCGGAGTTCTTCGGCTACGGCGGCGACTTCGGGGAACCGTTGCACGACGGCAGCTTCGTGTGCGACGGGATGGTCCTGTCCGACGGGCGTCCCACACCCTCGCTGGCCGAGTTCGCCGCTGTCACCTCACCGATCAAGATCCAGCTCTTCGACGATGTCATCAGTGTGGAGAACCGCCGTCATGACGGTGACACCAGCGACCTGGTCTTCGTGGTCATCGACGAAATCGACGGCCACGAGGTGGCCCGCCGCATCCTCGACGACGTGGTGGTGCAGCCCCGCTTCCTGGTGGAGATGGACGGACCCGCCGCGCCGGAGGTCACCCAGGGAGAGCTGTGGCGCACCGTGCGTGCCGAGTTGGCCGCCGACACCGCCTGGGCGGAGAAGGGCCACGTCGTCGCCTTCACGCAGGTCCAACTGGCCGACGTCGGTTTCCCCGCCACCCTGCCGGTGGCCACCCCGCCCGACACGGCTGACGGCCAGGTGTGCCTGGGCAGCGCGCGGTTCGACCGCCGTACCGGCGATCTGGTGGCCCTGGGCGAGACAGCCGTGGCAGGCCCGCGGCTGGAGCTGTGGCGTGCCCCGATCGAGAATGACGTGTTGACCACGTTCGGCTCCTACCTGGATGTCGACCCCCCCAGCAGCAGGGGGCTGGGTTCCCAGGGGCCCTCCACGGCGGAGCGCTGGAGCCGGATCGGGCTGGACCGGCTGCAGCGGCGAATCCTGTCGGTGGAGGTCACCGACGACGGCCTCCACGTGCTGCACCGCTACGCACCCGCCGCCACGCGGCACGGCGTGGATGTCTCCCTGACCTGGCGGTGGGGCGGTGATGAACTGCACCTGGATGCCACCGCGCTGCCGTCGGCAGGCTGGCCCGGGGTGTGGGGACGCCTCGGCCTGCACTTCGAGCTGCCGCTGGGAGTCGGGCCGGTGGAGTGGTTCGGCACCGGGCCCCACGAGAACTACCCCGACTCTCAGCACGCTGCCCGTCTGGGGCGCTTCACCTCCACGCTGGCCGACCTCACCGTCGACTATGCCGTCCCCCAGGAGAGCGGCCATCGCGCTGAGCTGCGCGAACTGATCCTGCCCGACCTCGGTCTGCACCTGGCGGCCGACGACGTGGCGGGCGAGCGCCCCGGGTTCTCCCTGCGCCCCCACGACGCCCACGAAGTGGCCGCAGCCGCGCACCCCCACGAGTTGCCCGAACCGCGGGCCACCCACCTCTATCTCGACATCGCCCAGCACGGCCTCGGCTCACGTTCCTGCGGCCCCGACGTCCGCCCCGAGTACCAGCTGCGGCCCCGTTCAGGGCAGTGGAGGCTGCGCTTCGGCGCCAGGTGAAGCGGTGCTGTGAGCAGCGCTCTCCACACTGGGGGAGTCCGGCATCGCGAGCCTCAGGCGAGTGATTCGCGCCCGTGGGGCTCGTCCCACCCGGACAGGTCCGGCCCCTGCGGAACGATTCCCAGGGGGTTGATGTCGCGGTGGACGATGTAGTAATGATCCTTGATCTGGCCGAAGTCGGTGTTGTTGCCGAATCCGGGGGTTTGGAACAGGTCCCGGGCGTAGCCCCACAGGGCGGGCATCTCGGTGAGCTTGTTGCGGTTGCACTTGAAGTGGCCGTGGTAGACGGGGTCGAACCGGGCCAGGGTGGTGAACAGCCGGATGTCGGCCTCGGTCAGGCGCTCGCCCATCAGGTAACGCTGGCCGCTGAGGCGCTCCTCCAGCCAGTCCATGGCGGTCCAGAGCCGCTCGTAGGCAGAGTCGTACGCCTCCTGCGAGCCGGCGAAGCCACAGCGATAGACGCCGTTGTTGACCTCGGTGTAGATCCGCGTCATCACCGGTTCCATCTCGTCGACGAGATCCGCGGGCCACAGGTCTGGCGCATCCGGCTTGTGGAACTGCTTCCATTGGCTGGACAGGTCGCGGGTCATCTGGTCGAAGTCGTTGGTGACCACCTCGCCGGTCTGCTCGTCCACGATGGCCGGCACGGTGATGCCGCGCGGGTACCCGGGGAACCGCTTTTCGTACGCGTCCTTCAGGCGGGGGATTCCAAGGACAGGGTCGACGCCGCCGGGGTCGAGGTCGAACGTCCACGAGTCGGCATCGTGGGTGGGCCCGGCCAGCCCCATCGAGATGACCTTGTCCAGGCCGAGGAGTTCACGGATGATGATGGCCCGATTGGCCCAGGGGCACGCCTTGGCGGCCACCAGCCGGTAGCGGCTGGCTTCGACGGGATAGTCGTCCTCGCCCGGATCGGCCACGATGCGGGTGGTGATGTAGGTGGAGTCGCGCGTGAACTCCTTGCCCTCGCTGCTGTAGACGCCGCCCTTGCTGTGTTCCTGCTGCTCGTCGCTCATGCCCCAAGGATAGATGCTGCAGGATTCAACTCTCGATCGCCCGGGTCTCGGGATCGATGGTGGGCAGGTAGTACAGGGCCAGGGAGTCCAGGATGCGAGCCACCTGGTGCAACGACGCAACCCGCTCGCCCTCCGTGGCCGCGCCCTCCGCGAGCCGGGCGGCGCCGGAGGCCCGCTTGGCCGGGGCGCGCGCGGTCTCCGGGAGGTGCTCCAGCCCCACGGTCTCGGCGTGGTCCTGTGCCACCGAGAAGGTGATCTCCACGTCGCCCGCCAGCTGTTCCAACCGGGCGACGTCATCCCCGTCGTAGGCATCCCACGCGATCAGCGCGGTCTGGAACCGTTCCGTGGCGGGTTCGGAGTTGTTGAACAGGGCGGAGTTCTCGATGCGGTAGACGATGTCGGTGCTGAGGGCCCCGAACTCCTGCTTGATCCCCTCGACGCGCTGCCGGATGGCCTCGAGGCGGTGGGCGTGTGACTCCATCTCTGGGCGCTGGCCCCGAAGGCGACGCTGCGCGTACTCCACGACGTTGGTCTGGTCCAGCTGGATGTTTCCCGGCGCCAGGATGCGGTTGGGCTCGGGGGAGCGGGCCGTGATCCACACCAGGGCGAACGCCGCCGCCGCCAGCGGCAGGGCGAACCCGGCGCCGGTGGGCCCCCCGACCGTGACCGCGACGAACGCGGTCAGCAGCGCGACGGCGATGGCCAGCGGGATCCGCCACGGCCGGGGGGCGCCACGCCGGCCGGACTGGAACGGCGGAATGGCCACCACGAAGGACTCACCGGGCAGGGCGGCGACAACAGCATCCCGGACCAGCGCCTCGAAGGGGAAGGTGAGCTTCGCCTGGCGCCACGGCAGGTCGGTGCGGCGCTGCTCCATCACGATGACGGGCCTGTTGTCGGTGTCGATGCTCGAGTGGCACGCGGCGATGATCCCGACGGGTGATCCCTCCTGCAGGATGAGGAACTGGGCGCCGAACAGCTCGGACAAGCGCGTCTCGGGATCGATCCGTTGCCAGAAGTCAAACCGCATCGGTCGTCTCCCCGGCCCTGCTGCGTCGCCCGGGCAGGGCGAGGAGCCGCTTTCCGCCCGTGATGGCTTCGGCCTCGGCGGCGCTGGGAAGGTAGTAGAGGCGCAATGACTGGAGGATTCCGATGGCCTGTTTCAGCGCGGCCCGCGACTCCGCCTTCGAGCGGGACGAGACGGAGAGGCGGGCGGCCTTGGCGGCGCGTGCCACCTGCGGCCGCGCGTCGGGGTCAATGTGCTCCAAGCCCACGAGTTCGGCGTGGTGCCGGGCGGTGTCGAAGGCCATCGACACCCTGGCCGCGAGCGTGGACCGCTCGGAGGGTGCCATCGTGGCCTGGCTGTTGTCCCACTGGATCAGCGCGTTGGTGAACGCGCCAGTGGTCGCCACGGCGGGATCGAACAGCGCCGGGTTCTCGATCCGGTAGACGATGTCGGACAGGAGTTCGCCGTAGCGTTCCTTGACCTCCTCGACGCGTCGCGTGGCGAGTGCTGCCCCGGGTCGGTCCTCCAGCAGCTCACTGAACAGGTACTTGCCGCCTGCGGTCACGTACTGGCGTTTCGGTACGACCCCCCTGGCGGCGAACCCGATGCCGAGGATGGTGACCAGGACCACCAGGCCGATGAGCAGTCCGCGCAACACCTCGTCGCCGATGTAGATCCCGAAGAGGGGCAGGGTGGCCAGCGCCAGCATCGCGATGAGCGAGGCGATGATGGCGCCCCTGGTCTGGAAGACGGACTGGACGCGTCCCATTGGGATGGTGAAGGCCCGAATCGGTTCGGCACGGAGAGCCTGGATGGCCACGTCACCCAACTCCCGGCTCGCGGGAACATTCACGCGGATCGGGTCCAGCTTCCCGCTGCGGGTGAACTTCCACTCCATTGTCCCACCGTGGCGGGTGGGTTTGGCGACCACCATCCCGACCGGGTCCTCGAACTCCATGGCCAGCGCGCCCTCGATCTCGCCCATGGACGTGGTGAAGGCGACGGGTTGGGGATCAAGGGGCTCGTTGACTCGCGGCACGCTTGTCATGATAGAAGGCTCCGGGCGCACCGGGTCTGGTGCGGAGAGAGCCGTGTGAGCCACCGCTCGGCAACCTGTGCAGGCAACGTTTCTGCACAGGGTGCGGCCGGGGGTTACCGGTTCGCCGGATTGGTTGCCACGGATCCGAATTGGCCACCAAGGGCGCTCCCGGCGGGGCCACAGGACGGGATTTGGTCTCAGCGCCGAGGCGTGCAAGAATATACAGGTTGCTCCGCAGGGGGCCGGGGTTGTTGTTGTGTCGCGGAGAGGTTCGGGAGAACCGAACTGGATCCGGACGCGATGGGATCCCATGAGCACCCTGACGAGGTCGAGCTGATTGCCCAAGCGCGAGATGTGACCTCCAATGAGGAATCTTTGGAGGCGGTCTTTCCTTGCGGCTATGGGTACGACACTCCCGACCTCGGGGGTCGGAGCGACAAGGGGGAATACCCCCGACAGCAAGATTTTCAGACCAGGGTCAACCATGGTCCGACGAGTAGTGAGGAACAACTGTGGCGGGACAAAAGATCCGCATCAGGCTACGTGCCTATGACCACGAGGTCATCGACAGCTCGGCGCGCAAGATCGTCGACACCGTGACCCGCACGGGCGCGAAGGTGGCTGGACCCGTTCCGCTGCCGACGGAGAAGAACGTTTTTTGCGTCATCCGTTCGCCCCACAAGTACAAGGACAGCCGCGAGCACTTTGAAATGCGCACGCACAAGCGGCTCATCGACATTCTCGATCCCACCCCGAAGACAGTCGATTCGCTGATGCGCCTCGACCTGCCTGCCGGTGTGGACATCGAGATCAAGCTTCCGTGAGGTCCATGAGCATGAACGATCGAATTGTGAAGGGCATCCTGGGCACCAAGCTCGGCATGACCCAGTTGTGGGACGACGAGAACCGCGTCGTTCCCGTTACCGTGATCCAGGCCGGACCGTGTGTCGTGACCCAGGTCCGCACTCCCGAGACCGACGGCTACAACGCCGTCCAGCTCG
>CAZPSO010000147.1:0-6793 GCA_964588895.1 uncultured Tessaracoccus sp. | reverse complement strand
GTCGGTGATCGACCCGGACCAGGTGGTCGACGAGGTGGTGCAGGTGATCGACAAGCTGGTGGCCCGCATGGGAGACGTGCCGATTTCCGGCATGGCCATCGATACCTTCGCGTCGTCCTTCATCGCCACCGACGCAGCAGGCCGGGCGATCACCCCCTGCCACACCTATGCGGACGCGCGACCCGGCCCGCAGGTGGAGCAACTGCGCCGGGAACTGGACGAGGACGAACTGCAGCAGCGCACGGGAGTCAGGCTGCACGCCAGCTACTGGCCCGCCCGCCTCCGGTGGTTCGCGGAGAACGAGCCGGAGGTGCTCGAGGCGGCATCCCACTTCGTGACGCTCGGCGACTACGTGTGGCTGCGGCTGATCGGCACGCTGGGCACCGGCACGTCGAACGCCTCCTGGACAGGGCTGGTGAATCGCCGCACCGCCGCGTGGGACGAGGACCTGCTGGCGCGGGTCACCGACCGGGTCACCATCGACCAGCTGCCGCCGATCCACCGGCCCCGGGAGCCCCTGAGCGTCACCCCGGACAAGCTGGAAGCCGTGGCCGGTCGCTGGCCCACCGTGACCGAAGCCAACTGGTACGGGGCCATCACCGACGGCTTCGCTGCCAACGTGGGGCTGGGCGCCCACGACGAGACCGCCATCGGCGCCTCCTGCGCCACCTCCGGCGCGCTGCGCGTGGTGGTGCGGGAGCAGCCCGAGACCCTGCCACGGGGGCTGTGGTGCTATCGCGTCGGCCGCAACCACTCCCTCATCGGGGGTGCGCTGAACGACGTCGGGCGCGCCATGACGTGGGCCGCCCAGAACTTCCGCGTGGATGACACGGAGGCCCTGGCCTTCGTGCTGGCCGCTGAACCGTCACCGTACACTCCGCTGGTCCTGCCATTCTTCACCGGCGAGCGCAGCACCGGGTGGGCCTCCGACGCCCGCGCGGTGATGGAGAACGTGACGGCGGCCACCACGCCTGCGCTGATGTATCGCGGGGTATTGGAGGGCATCGCCCTGGCCTACGCGCGCATCGCCAAACAGTTGCGGGTGGCCGCATCCACCCCCGAGAACTTGTATGCGGGTGGCCGCGTCGCCGGCGACCACCCGGAGCTGATGCAGCTGTTGGCCGACGCCATGAACACCCCGGTCACCCCTGTGACAATCAAGCGGACCACACTCCACGGAGCGGCCCTCATGGCGTTGCAGACCACGGCCCCGGGACTGCCGCGCACCATGCCGGACCAAAATCCTCCCGTGCACCCGGTGCCCTCCCGGCGGGCCTACTACGAACAGCGGCTGGCCCGCTTCGAGCAGCTCTACGATGCCACCGTCGGCGGCCAGCCGTCGGCGTAGCCCTGGCCAGCGATTCGAAACGCTCGCAACCTCACCGCTCGCTGGCAACCCGAATCAGCGGCTCCCGAATCGAGGTGGGCCGAAGGCGGGCGGTTGGGCGGCAGGCTCGGCCTCGAGGCGGTGCAGGGCCTCCTCGATGGCCCGGTCCAGCTGCACATCGGCGTCCGACTCCCAATCAGCCGGCCCCATGGTCACCTCGATGTCGGGCTCGGTGCCCCGGTTCTCCAGACCAAATCCCTGGTCCCGGAAGTACGAGCCGTAGCGGGGCTGGGTGACGTCGGTGCCGTCCACCAACTGGAAACGGCCGTCGATGCCGACGGTGCCACCCCAGCTGCGCTCGCCCACCACCGGGCCGAGGTCGAGGTTCTGGGCGACGGCGGTGACGATGTCACCGTCGGAGCCCGCGTACGGGTTGGTCACGAACACCAGCGGCCCGCGGATTCCCTGGTGCGGATAGGGCAAGGCGTCGCGGAAGTGACGCCCGAAGCTCCATCCGGTCACCTTGCGCGCCAGCCGTTCGATGATCAGTTCCGAGGTGTGCCCGCCGCTGTTGAATCGCACGTCCGCGATCACCGCCTCCTTGCGGGTGGCGATACCAATCAGCCGGTGGAACTCGGCCCACCCCGTGGCAGTCATGTCGGGGACGTGGACGTAGCCGACGCGACCCCCGGAGGCCTCCTCCACGTACGCGGCGCACCGTGCCACCCACTCGTGGTACCGCAGGCCCGCCTCCGACGCGACGGGCACAACCGCCACGCGTCGCTTCATGCGGCCCCGCACCAGGGATAGCTCCACCACCTTCTCCGCCGCCCCCTGCAGGAGCATTCCGATGTCGGGCACCTGCATGGTGGACTGGCCGTCAACGGCCGTGATGACGTCGCCCTCCTTGGCGGCAACACCGGCAGCCCGCAGCGGCGAGCGGGCGTCGGGGTCCGAGGACTCGCCCGTCAGGATCCGTTGGATGGTGACCTCGCCCTTGTTGTTGCGACCGAACTCGGCGCCCAACCATCCCCTGCCCGGCTCCTTGGCCCCCTCAGGGGCACTGACGTAGGCGTGGGAGGTGTTCAGTTCGCCGACGGTCTCCCACAACACGTCCACGAGGTCGTCGTGGGTGGCGAGCCGCTCCACCAGGGGACGATAGGCGCGCGCGATGCCCAGCCAGTCGGCGCCGTCCATGTCCTCGCGCCAGAAGTGGTCGCGCATCAGGCGGGTGTTCTCATCAAACATTTGCCGCCACTCGTCGCGGGGGTTGACTCGACGGCGCAGCCGCGCCAGGTCGACTACCACCTTGTCGTCGTCCTCGGGCTTGGCCTCAGCGCTTTGGACCCACACCTCGTCACCGTTGCGCACCACCAGCTGTTTGCCGTCGCCGCTGACTGCCGCCCCGTCGCAGCCTTCGACGACGGTGGTCAGCTTGCGCTTGCCCAAGTCGTAGTACTCGATGGAGTCCTTGTGGTCGTCTCCGCTGGCCTTGCCGGCGCCGAGCACTCCGGTGTAGGGCGCGGGACGACGCCACATCACACCGCCCGCCGTGGTTCCCAGATCGGCGTAGCGTCCCGAGGAGACGGGCAGCGGCACCATGCGTTCCTCCGCGCCGTCCACGTCGAAGACCACGGCCTCCGGCTTTTCGTCCTCGGGGGCGTTCTTGTCGTCGTCCTTCTTGGGATCGGTCTCCTCGCTGATGTTCCAGCCATCGGCGGAGGGCCCGAATGGGGCTTGGTCCTCGGCCCGCAGGGGGATCACCCAGGGGCGGACGGTGTGCGTGAAGCTGAGGTCGAAGGCGAGCTCGTCGTAGGTGGGATCTATGGTGCGGCTGGACAGGAAGTACAGGTATTTGCCGTCCGGGCTGAAGGCCGGGCTGAAGTCGTTGAATTGTCCGCGGGTGAGGACGAAGCCCTCGCCTTCCTGAGTGTCGTGGCCCACCAGGCGTCCCAGCATCCCTTCCTCCGCGATGGCCTCCCGCCACACGAGGTAGCGGCCATCGGGTGAGAACACCAGGCCGGTGGCCTCACCGTTGGCGGAGGCACCCAGCTGGGTGACGGTGCCCCTGGCGACGTCCACGGTACGGATGCTCCCGTCGTGCGAGACGACGCCCACCATGGTGCCTTCCAGATTGCTGGCCAGCATCAGCACCCGGCCGAGTTTGTCGTGGGCGATCCGCCGTGGGTCGCCGTCACCGTCGAACTGGGCAATTTCTAGACAGTCATCGCCCTCCGCGTCGGTGGCCCATGCCGCCTTCCCGGACCTGCCCAAAACGATCGGTTCGCGGATGCGCACGCCGTGCAAGGCGCTCAGCGCGCGGGCCGGGCCGCCGCGATGCGTGAGGTACCAGGCGGTGCCGCGCCAGTCCAGGATGGAGCCGTCGCCCCCATGGTCGGGAGCGATCGTCTCGACACGTTCGGTGGGCACGAGGTCCACGGCTGCCGGGGCCCCGAGGGCCACGTCGAGTGCCACGCGGCGGGTTGTTCCCGCCAGAGGGTCGAGGGCATAGATCTGGCCGCGGGCGTGGTAGACGATGGTGGCGCCATCAGTGGTGGCGTCCCGCACGTAGCCCTCGTCGAACGTGTGGCTGGTGTGCTGCGTGAGGTCGCTGCCGTCGGGCCGGGCGGAGAACACCTGCGCCTGCTCCCCCAGTGCGCCGTCGGTGGCCCCGAGGTCGGAGGTGAAGCCGATGCGCTCCCCGAACCAGAAGGGCGACGCGAGGCTGGCGGTCTGCTCTCCCAGGAAGCGGGTCCACTTGTTCCGGTTCCGGTCGGAGAGCCAGAGCCGGTTCGCCATGCCTCCCCGATAGCGCTTCCAGCCTTCGGGTCCTCGGAAGTTGGGCGAGACCACCACGCTGCGGCCGTCGTCGTGGACGGCGGCGCCCATCGCCGGCCCCCACGGGAGCCGTTCCATCCGGCCGTCGAGGGCCACCTTGTAGAGCCCGGTCAGGACGGGGTTGGCTTCGGCGTGGTTGGACGCCAGGATCACGTGTTCGTCGTCGAGCCATCCGGAGACGTGCATGCGACGGCTCCCCAGCCACGTCAGTCGGTGCTCGCCGCCCGCCAGGTCCACCACGTGCAGGTCCCAGCCACCGTGGACGCTGCTGACGTAGGCCACTTGTGTGCCCGAGGGCGAGAAGCGGGGGCTGCGCGGCGGTGCCTGGTGGCTGGTGAGCCGGTGGGCACGCCCTCCCGCGAGATTGCCCAGCCACAGGTCGTCGTCGGCGACGAAGACCAGCTGCTGGTCATGTACGTGGGGGTAACGCAGGTAGCCGGAAGTCATGCGGACAAACTTACCGGAGCGTGGCCACCCGTACCGCACCGGAAACCGGAAGGCTCAGAGGCCGAAGACCGCCAGCCCGTAGAGGGAGAAAATGATGACTGCCACCATCAGGACCAGGAAGGCGGCCCCGATCTCGGTCAGGCGCGCCCGGACCATGGCCTCCGCCGCACTCTGCATCTTGCGGGGCAGGAAGAGGTTGTCGTCGCGGATGTTGACGTGCAGCAGCGTGAAGAAGGTGATGGACGTGAAGATCGTGATCAGCAGGCACCAGGGGCACAGGGAGTAGATCACGAACGAGGACTGGAAGAACAGCCACCAGGCGAACAACAGCGCGACGGTGTAGATGACCTGGGCGGCCAACATGTACCAGCGCGGGAACTTCACCCCCGCGATCCCGGCGGCGGCGATGGCCAGGACAACCGCCTCGAACATCAAACCGAGGAAGGCGTTGGGGAACCCCAGCAGACTGGCCTGCCAGGTGTTGGCCACCTTGCTGCAGCTGATGATCTCGTTGAGGTCGCAGCCCAGCGTGGCCCCCGGGTTGGCGGCCAGCACCACCGCGTCGACGCTGAGCTGGAAAGAGGCGATCAGCGCGATGGATGAGGAGATCAGGATGAGCAGGTACAGCCACTGGTTGCTGTGGAGGTAGCCCTTCATGCCCACGGATTCCCCGCGTCCCAGGTTCAGCTTCATACCCTGCCCATTCGTAGTCCATCGTCGGCGTTCCGCCGGCCACACTGGGCGCCCCGCGGTCGCTGGAATCCTACCTGAACGCACCAACCCACCAGCCGACCGCTCCGCGCTACCCCTTGTGCTCCCTTCACGCCCGTTGAGGGATCTATTCCCGCAACGTGGGTGGGGTGCGGCGGTTCGTGGCCCGGCCGTCCTCTCGCCAGCGGTGAGTACGTTCACGGGGGCAGAAGAAGCTCCAGTCGGGCGAGGAGCCGTGAGGGGGAAGAGCGTGATCAGGCGGACAGGTCCCGGCGTCGCGCCACCTTGGACCTGGAGATCAGCTCGGGTTCGCCTTCGCCGGTAACGGCCTCCCGGGTGATGATCACCTGGGCGATGTCGTCCTCCGAGGGCACGTCGAACATGACGTCCAGCAGCAACTCTTCCAGGATGGCGCGCAGGCCGCGGGCGCCGGTACCGCGCTGGAGGGCGAGGTCGGCGATGGCTTCGATGGCGTCGTCGGTGAAGTGCAACTCCACGTCGTCGAGCTCGAACAGCTTGGCGAACTGCTTCAGCAGGGCATTCTTGGGCTCCACCAGGATGCGCTTGAGCGCGTCGCTGTCCAGCTGGGAGACCGATGTCACCATGGGAAGCCGGCCGATGAACTCGGGGATCAACCCGAACGTGTGCAGGTCCTCCGGCGTGACGAGGGAGAACGGGTCCTTGGGTGCCATATTGGACTCGCGTTCGGAGTTGAAGCCGAGGGGGCGCTTGTCGACGCGCCGGTTGATGATGTCCTCGAGGCCCGCGAAGGCTCCGCCCACGATGAACAGGACCTTGGTGGTATCGATCTGGAGGAAGTCCTGGTGCGGATGCTTACGGCCGCCCTGCGGGGGGACGGAGGCCACGGTGCCCTCCAGGATCTTCAGCAGCGCCTGCTGCACGCCCTCGCCGGACACATCCCGCGTGATCGACGGGTTCTCGGACTTGCGGGCCACCTTGTCGATCTCGTCGATGTAGATGATGCCGGTCTCGGCCTTCTTGATGTCGAAGTCGGCGGCCTGGATCAGCTTGAGGAGGATGTTCTCGACGTCCTCGCCCACGTAGCCCGCCTCCGTCAGCGCGGTTGCGTCGGCCATGGCGAACGGCACGTTCAGCATGCGGGCCATGGTTTGGGCCAGGTAGGTCTTGCCGCAGCCGGTGGGGCCGACGAGCAGGATGTTGGACTTGCCCACCTCGACGGGTTCGTGGTCGACGGCGCGACTGGGCTGGGCCTCTGAGCGGATGCGCTTGTAGTGGTTGTAGACAGCCACCGACAGGGCCTTCTTGGCGGCGTCCTGACCGATGACATAGGTGTCGAGGAACTCCCGGATCTGGCGTGGCTTGGGCAACTCACTGTCGAGGGAGGACTCCTCGGAGGTTGGGAACTCCTCCTCGATGATCTCGTTGCACAGTTCGATGCACTCATCGCAGATGTAGACGCCAGGACCTGCGATCAGTTTCTTGACCTGC
>CAZPSO010000146.1:3113-6796 GCA_964588895.1 uncultured Tessaracoccus sp. | reverse complement strand
TACCTCAAGGAGACCCAGGCGCCAGCCGGCTACGTGACGCCGACGGGTGATCAGGCGTGGACCGAGGTGGTGGTGACTGCCGACGGTCTGGTGACCGCGGAGTGGATCACCACCATCGAGAACACCAAGCGGACAGGTCCGCAACTGCCGCTGACCGGTGGGGCGGGGACGGCCACGTTCAGCTTTGCGGGAGTGCTGCTGATGGGACTGGCTGCCTATGGCTTGGTCCTTCGTCGCAAGACCGCGACTAGGACGAGCTGATCCACCAGAGGTCGCCCTTGCTGGTGGCTGACCGGGAGGGGCGGGAGAGGTTCACTCTCCTCGCCCCTCCCGCTGATTCCAAGGAGACGTGATGGCCCGGGTGCAGGCCCCCAAGCGGGCCGGTGAGACCGCCACGCCGGCGGACCGCCGCTGGCGGATGCCGTGGACCAATACCGGGCTGGCGTTGGTGGCCGTGATGGGCATGCTGCTGATGCTCTACCCCAACGTCGCCAGCTGGTTCGCCCAGTACAACCAGTCCACGTTGATCCAGGGACTGAACCGCGATCTCGAGGACGGATCGCCCACGCGACTGCTGCGGGAACTGCAGCAGGCCCGCCTCTACAACGACGCGCTCACCGGCGGGGCGCTGGTCTCCCCGGACAGCAACGTGCCCACCAGCGACGCCGAACGAGACGACGAAGACCCGTACCATTCCATCCTGGACGCGGGCGACGGCCTGATGGGGCGCCTCCGGATCGAGAGCATCAGCGTCGACCTGCCCATCTACCACGGCACCTCCGAGGAGGCGCTCAACAAGGGAGTCGGGCACCTGGAGGGAACGTCGCTCCCGGTCGGTGGAGCGTCCCAGCATTCAGTACTGACCGCCCACCGCGGATTGCCCGAGGCCACCCTCTTCGACGACCTGCACAAGGTGCGCCCGGGGGAAACGTTCAGCATCGAGGTCTTTGGCGAAGTCCTGGTCTACCGGGTCACCGAGACCCACACCGTGCTGCCCCATGAGACCCAGGCCCTGCTGCCACGCTACGGCCAGGACGTCGTCACCCTGGTCACCTGCACGCCGCTGGGCCTCAACACGCACCGCTACCTGGTGACGGGGGAGCGGGTGCTCCCCACCCCGATCGCAGACATCGAGCAGGCCGGCGACCAGCCCCGGATCCCCGGTTTCCCGTGGTGGGCAGTGCTCCTGGGCTCCACAGTGGTGGCGGCCGGTGGATTCATCTGGCGGGGCGGCTACCCGAAAGGGCCCCGCCCGCGCCGCGCGGACCGGCGTGCCTAACTCCTAGCCAGGTGGAGGGACACTCGCCCACGCCAACGCCGCCACCTACCGCGATGGTGCCCGCAAGCTGGTGACCATTCTGGTGACCGTGCAGTTGTGGTGGGACGGTGTGCGGGTGTGGTTGGAGATTGCCGCCGCAGCTGCACAGTGACCAGCCGCAGGTGCACAGCACGCTTCAGCAGGCCCGGCATTCGGGAGGGCGTGCATCGTCAGTTTCGGATTTCCCGACCCCCCTTCACGACGCGGGGCCCCTCGTGTAGAGTGGCTACCGAAAGCGAACCGTAAGCAATTCGAAAGTGAACGGGTAGTGGTTGCGAAGACAGCACGGGAGGTCGCCATCCTTGAGCGGCTGGCCCAGGACGGCACCCTGCAGGTGTCCGCGCTGTCTTCCCAGCTGGGCGTTTCCGAGGTCACCATCCGCGGCGACCTGTCCTCGCTGGAGAGCCAGGGGATGCTGGTGCGCACCCGCGGCGGGGCCAAGTCGACGTCGCTGCACCACATCCTGCAGCGCCAGAAGATCAACGTGGACGCCAAGGAACGCATCGCGGCCGCGGCGGCGGCGCTGATCTCGGACAACGACACCGTCATGATCGAGGCCGGCACCACCGCCGCCATGATCGTGCGCTGGCTCGCGGGCCGACGCGGGGTCCAGATCGTCACCAACTCCACCCTGGTGTTCAGCAACGCCCGCCTGCACCCCATGCTCAACATCATCCTGACCGGCGGGGTCTTCCGCCGGGAACTGGAAGCGCTGGTGGGCCCGCAGGCCGAACGCACCATCGGCGAGTTCAACCCCCGCCTGGCGTTCCTGGGCACCGACGGGTTCTCACCCGAACGGGGCCTGACCACCCGGCTCATGGAGGGCGGCCAGGTGGCCACCCGCATGCACCAGCAGGCAGACGAAACCTGGCTGGTGGCGGACTCGTCCAAGTTCGGTCAGGCAGGGTTCGTGAGTTTTCTGCGCCTCGAGGAGATCACCGGCATCATCACCGACGCCGGGCTCTCGGATGAGGCGCACCAATCTTTGTCGGAACACACGCACGTGCGTGTCGTCTAGGAGGAAAGCAATGGCAACCATCGTAGTGATGCCAGCCCTGGGAAACAGCGTGGAGACATGCCTGATCATCTCCTGGGCCGTGAAGGAGGGCGACCAGGTCGCCGAGAACGACGTCCTGTGCGAGGTGGAAACCGACAAGGCGGCCATGGAGGTCCCCTCCACCGCCTCCGGCACCATCCTCAAGCGCCTGTGGGAAGAGGGCGACGAGGTGCCCGTCATGGAGCCGTTGCTGATCGTCGGCGAACCCGGCGAGGACATCAGCTCCGTGCTGGACGAGATCGGCGTCTCCGCCCAGGAGGCCGAATCCGGTGACGAGGAACCCGACGTGGAGCCCGCCGGCGAGGAGGCCTACGAGGGCACCGGGGTCCAGCCCCTGCCCGTCAGCGACGCGGCCGCCACCGGCCCCGAGGCCACCGAGACCACGCCGTCGGACATCGACACCTCCGACGCCGCACCTGCCGCCGCACCCTCCGCCCCCGCTGCGTCCGACGACACCCCCGCCGCCGACACCCCTGCGTCGGCCTCCGGCATCAGCCCCCGCGCCCGCAACCTGGCCGCCTCCAAGGACTTCGACGCCAGCACCGTCGGCACCGGCACCGGCCCGCATGGCCGCGTCATCGAACGCGACATGGCCGCCGCCATCGCCTCCGCCCCCGCCACCCGTGCCGGCGCCCGCGCCGGTGGGGGAGCAGAGGGCACCGGGCTTGGGGGTCGGGTCACCGCGGCCGACGCCGCCGGAACCGCTCCCGAGAGCACCCGCGAGCAGACTGCGGCCGCCCCGCAGACCCAGCCCGCGGCCCGGGCCCAGGACACCGAGGGGACGAGCACGCCGCTGAAGGGGATCCGCAAGATCATCGCGGAGCGCATGACCAACGCCCTGCACACCACCGCCCCGGTCACCTACAACACCACCGCGGGCGCCCAGGGCCTGTTGGACCTGCGCGCCAAGCTGAAGACCTCGCCCGAGGCGCTGGGCATGAACCGCATCACCATCGGCGACCTCGTCGGCTACGCAGCCGTCCGCGCCGCCCGGATGCACCCCAGCCACAACGCGCACCTGCAGGAGGGCACCCTCACCACCTACGACGTGGTCCACATGGGCTTCGCCTGCGACACACCCCGCGGGCTGCTGGTGCCCACCGTCTTCGGCGCCTCCCAGATGAGCCTGAAGGAGTTCTCCGACGTCAGCAAGGAACTGGCCGCCCAGGCCATCGAGGGCAAGATCAGCCCCGACCTGCTGCAAGGCGCCACCTTCACCGTCTCCAACCTGGGCGGCTTCGGCATCGAGAGCTTCAACCCCATCATCAACGTGCCCCAGACCGCCATCCTGGGCGTCAGCGCCATCAC
>CAZPSO010000146.1:0-3013 GCA_964588895.1 uncultured Tessaracoccus sp. | reverse complement strand
TCAACCCCATCATCAACGTGCCCCAGACCGCCATCCTGGGCGTCAGCGCCATCACCCCGCGCGCCCAGGTCAACGAGAAGGGCAAGGTCAAGGCCGAACAACGCATCGGGCTGTCCCTGACCGCCGACCACCGGGTCATCGACGGCGCCGACGCGGCCCGGTTCCTGGCTGATCTGGTGGGCCTGATCGAAAACATCCAGTTCACGGTGATGGGCTGAGGGGAGAGGAACACACATGGCTGACTACGACGTGATCGTCCTGGGAGGCGGCCCCGGCGGCTACATCGCCGCCGAACGCCTGGGCCAGGCCGGCAAGAAGGTCCTGTTGATCGAGGGCCAGTACCTGGGCGGGGTCTGCCTCAACGTGGGCTGCATCCCCACCAAGACCCTCCTCAACGCCGCCAAGACCTACCAACACGCCCGCGACGGGGAATCCTTCGGGATCCGCGGCGGCGACGTGTCGGTGGACTGGACCGCCCTGCAGAAGTGGAAGGACCAGGTGGTCAAAACCCTCGTCGGGGGAGTGGCCGCCAGCGAGAAGAAGGCCGGGGTCGAGGTGATCATGGGCTGGGGCACGTTCGAAGGACCCGGCAAGGTCTCCGTGAACGGCACCACCCACACCGCCCAACACGTCATCCTGGCCACCGGATCCGTGCCCATCATGCCGCCCATCGACGGCGCCGCCGACAACCCGCGCGTGCTGGACTCCACCGGCATCCTCGAACTGGAATCCATCCCCGAGAAGCTCACCGTCATCGGCGGCGGCGTGATCGGGCTGGAGTTCGCCAGCCTGTTCGCCACCCTCGGCTCGGACGTGACGGTGGTGGAGATGCTCGACGAGATCGCCCCCTTCATGGACCGTGAAGTGGCCGCCGGGCTCCGCAAGGCCTTGGTGGGCGCCGGGGTGGAGATCAAGGTGGGCTGCCGCGTCACCGGCATCAGCGACGGCACCACCCGCTGGAGCACCGCCGACGGCGCGGAGGAATCCCGCGACGCCGACGTGATCCTGATGGCCGTGGGCCGCAAACCCGCCGTCGAGGGCTGGGGCGCCGAGAACACCGGCCTGGACTTCTCCGCCAAGGGCGTCAAGATTGACGACCGGATGCGCACCAACCTGCCCGGCGTGTGGGCCGTGGGCGACCTGACCGGCCGCAGCCTGCTGGCCCACGCCGCCTACCGCATGGGCGAGGTGGCCGTCGCCAACATCCTGGACGCCGAGGCCCACCGCCGCGGCGAGCGGATGCGCTGGCACACCATCCCCTGGGTGGTCTACTCCCTGCCCGAGGCCGCCGGCATCGGGCTCAGCGAGGAAGCCGCCCAGGCCGAGGGCCGCGACGTGGTCACCACCACCGTGCCCGGCTACATGTCCGGCCGCTTCATCGCGGAGAACGGCACCAAGGCCCCCGGCTTCGTCAAGCTCGTCGCCGACAAGGACACCGGCCAGGTGCTCGGCCTCCACCTGCTGGGCCCCTACGCCTCCGAGGTGATCTGGGGCGCATCCGTGATCCTCGAGACCGAACTGAGCGTGGCCGACCTGCGCCAGGTGGTCATCCCACACCCCACAGTCAGTGAACTCATCCGTGAGGCTGCCTGGGCCATCAAGGCCTGAGCCCTCCCACACACGAAGCACAGGAGAAGAGAAAACCACATGCCTCGCAACCTCATCGTCGATCCCACCACCGTCCGCTCGCGCTCGGTGATCGAGATCCCCGACATCCCCGTCAACGCCTACGAGTCGGACTTCAAGAAAGAACTCAAGACCCACGGCAAGCAGGGTCTGATCGACATCCTGCACGACATGATCGCCATCCGGTCCTTCGAGACCATGCTGAACTCCATCAAGACCACCGGCGGCTGGAACGGCATCGAATACAACCACCGCGGCCCCGCGCACCTGTCCATCGGGCAGGAGTCCGCCGTCGTGGGCCAGGCCTCGCAGCTGGACCCGGAGGACTTCATCTTCGGCTCCCACCGCAGCCACGGCGAGATCCTGGCCAAGTGCTTCTCCGCCGCCCGCAAGATGGGCACCGAACGCGTCGAGGCCATCATGAAGGAGTTCCTGGGCGGTGAGACCCTCAAGTTCGCCGAGGAGGTGGGCTACGAGACCACCGAAGACCTGGTGGAGAACTTCATCGTCTACGGCACCACCGCCGAGACCTTCGCCCGCTCCGCCGGCTTCAACCGCGGCCTGGGCGGCTCGATGCACGCGTTCTTCTCGCCGTTCGGCTCCATGCCCAACAACGCCATCGTCGGCGGCTCCGCCGACATCGCCACCGGCTCCGCGCTGTTCAAGCTGATCAACCGCAAGCCCGGCATCGTGATCGCCAACATCGGCGACGCCTCCATGGGCACCGGCCCGGTGTGGGAGGCCATGATGATGGCCGCCATGGACCAGTACCGCACCCTGTGGCACGACGGCGTCACCGGCAGCCCCCCCATGTGGTTCAACTTCTTCAACAACTTCTACGGCATGGGCGGCCAGACCTCCGGCGAGACCATGGGCTTCGACATCCTGGCCCGCGTGGGCGCCGGAGTGAACCCCGAGGCCATGCACGCCGAACGCGTCGACGGCCTCAACCCCCTGGCCGTGGCCGACGCGGTGCACCGCAAGCGCGAGATCCTGGAATCCGGCCGTGGCCCGGTGCTCACCGACACCATCACCTACCGCTTCTCCGGACACTCCCCCTCGGACGCCTCCAGCTACCGCACCCGCGAGGAGACCGACCTGTGGGAGGCCCACGACGGCCTGCGCAACTACGCCGAGTACCTGATCGAGAACAAGGTGCTCAGCCAGTCCGACATCGACGAAATCCAGGCCACGTTCGACGAGCGCCTCACCAAGGTGCTGGCCATCTCCACCAAGGACGAGGTCTCCTCCCCGCGGGTGGGCATGGACTTCATCGAGTCCGTGATGCTCAGCAACGGCCACGAGGAGAAGCTGGACGACCGGGAGCCGGAGCTGCTGCAGCCGCTGGAGGAGAACCCGCGGATCAAGTCGCTGGCCAACAAGGTGC
>CAZPSO010000145.1:0-6859 GCA_964588895.1 uncultured Tessaracoccus sp. | reverse complement strand
TCTGCGGGCGCCGGCTCCGCAGTCTTTGGGGCGGCGGCAGGCTTGGGCGCTGCCGGGGCCTTGGGGGCGCTGGTGGCAGGCTTGGCCTGTGCAGGCTTCTCTTCTGGCGGGGGTGACATGGTCTCGCGAATCTTCCGGACCACCGGCGCTTCTAGCGTCGATGACGGGCCGCGGACGTACTCCCCCATATCGTTGAGCTTCGCGAGAAGCTCCTTGCTGGTGATCCCAATCTCTTTTGCGATCTCGTGGACGCGAGGCTTGGCCACTACTCTCCTTCTTGGAGCGGCCCGCTTGTCTCGCGTGACCGCCTAATTGATTGTCTTGCTCATCTCATGTACTCATCGAGTGGTCATGAGCGTCAGCCCACCTTCAGGTTGCGCCGAAAAACATCGGCTCTCACGGATGGTTCCCGCGCGGAGCGCAGGGCCATCGTCCATCCTACCCCCTGAGGGCACGCAATCTCCAATGCGATCATCACTGGCCGCTGGCAACCTGTTCCATGGCGACCGCCTCCCTCACCCTTGGGGGCACGCCACCGGGGACACCGAGTGCGCGACCGATCGCCCGCCGCTGTTCTGCCCGGTCAAGGCACCGCAGGTCGCGGTGGAGGTAGGCTCCCCGCCCGGGGAGCCGGGGAGCTGTCCCGTCGACCACGTCGCCACCCACGCGCACCAGACGAATCAGATCTGCCTGCTCCCCTGTCCTCCGACAACCGACGCACGTGCGCTGGACAGGCATGGGCCTCATGGTAGCCGCGGCCACCGGGCCCGGCGGCCGCGGAGGCCCTGCCGTCCGCTGCATCACACCGGAGGGCCACACTTCACAGGAGGTCGGTCAACTCGGGATCTGCTGCCGCGAGGACCGCTTCCTGCGCCGCCTGGGCAGAAGTAGCTTCGCGGGCCAGGTGGGCCAGGGTCCGGCATTGCTCCATGCTGTGGCATCGCAGGGCCCAGCGCACCAGCGGAATCCGCGCGGCCCCCATCGACAGGCTCGTTACGCCCAGCCCCACCAGGACGAGCGCCAGGAGGGGGTCTCCCCCGGATTCGCCGCACACTCCCACCGGCTTGGAGCGCTCCCGGCCCGCCTGGCAGGCGTGGTCCACGAGGTCGAGCAGCGCAGGCGTCCAGGGGTCGAGAACCCCGGAGAGCTCGCCCACCATCCGGTCGGCGGCCATCGTGTACTGCGCCAGGTCATTGGTGCCGAGGCTGGCGAAGTCGCAGACGGCCAGGATGTCACGGGCACGCAGCGCAGCCGAGGGCACCTCGATCATCGTGCCTGCCTGCGCCAGCCCGACGCCGTGGGCGCGCTCCGCGAACCAGGCCGCCTCCCCGGCGGTGGCCACCATCGGCGCCATCACCTTCACCAGCGCCCCGGTAGCTTCCTGCGCTGCAGCCAGGGCCGCCAACTGGTCATCCAGGAGATCAGTGCGCTCCATGCTCAATCTGAGTCCCCGCCGACCCAGCGCAGGGTTGGGCTCGGGGCCGAGGTTGGCAAAGGCCAGAGGCTTGTCGGCGCCGGCGTCCAGCGAACGCACCGTGACGGGCTTTCCCGGGAAACACGCCAACACTGCGGAGTACACCTCGGTCTGCTCCTGCCTGGTCGGGGCCGACGGGGCATCGAGGTAGAGGAACTCCGTGCGGAAGAGTCCGACCCCTTCGACACCGGCCGCAGCCGCCGCCCGGGCATCCGGAAGACCTCCGATGTTGGCGAGCAGCGGCACGGCCACGCCGTCGCGGGTCTCCCCCGGCCCCGTGACGTCGCGGATCCGGGCAAGTCGCTCCCGGCGCTCCCGGAGCGCCACCATGGTGGCGTCATCCGGGTCCACCAACACCACACCCGCGTCGCCGTCGACCCCCACCAGCGTGCCGTCGGGAATCTCCAGGGCACCGCGTGCCTGCACCACGGCGGGGATGCCGCGTTGCGAGGCGAGGATGGCGGTATGACTGGTGCGGCCACCAGCTGCGGTGACGATCCCGACCACCAGCTCCGGGTCGAATCCCGCGGTCTCGGCCGGGGCGAGGTCCTCTGCGATCACCACACTGGCCCGGATGATCGTGGGCACACCCGGCACCGGGCGGCCCAACAGCACCGCGACAGCACGCAGCCCGACATCGCGAAGGTCGGCCACCCGCTCCGCGAAGTAGCCACCCAACGAGAGGAACTGTTCCGCGTAACCCTCCACGGCCGCCTCCAGCGCGTGGGCGGGACCCAGAGTGGTGAGATGCTCACGGGCCACCTCCACCAGACCGGGATCCATGGCTATCTGTGCTGCCGCGGCCACCATCTCCGCGGCATCCCCCTCAAGCCGCTCGGAGCGCTGCGTGAGGTCGGCTGCCACCACCGCCAGCGCCCCGGTGATCCGCTCCAGGTCGGCGTCGGGGTCGGTGGAGGGAGGCTCTGTCGGCAACGGCTGTGGGGGTCGTAGCAGTATCGCCGGCGCGACGGCATTGCCGGTGCTGACGCCCACCCCATGGATGGTGCGCATGGTCAGTTCTTCCCGTCGTGGTCCACGGCCAGGAACGCGACGAGGTCGTCGAGGACGGCCTCGTCGTCGGAGGTGAGTTCCACCACTTCCCCGTGCTTGGCCCCCAGCGACATCACGCCCAGCATCGAGGCGGCGTTGACTGCCTTCTGGTCGGGTCGTCCGATCGTGACCGGGACCCCGGCCTGGGTCACCTTCTGCACGAACAGCGCCGCAGGGCGCGCGTGCAGGCCGACGGTGGATGCAATGGCGACGGTCTTCGTTGACATTTCTTCTCCTTGGTTCAGGTCAGGATCCATGAGTCATCAGGGCTGGTGGTGGTGACCGCGACCCGGGCGATGTCGGCGGGTCCCGGCACCTGGCTCCCGGGAAGGGATACCGCTGCGGAGCCCCAGGCGACACCGCGCGCCAGGGCCAGTTGCGGGTGCAGGTGTTCGCTGAGGCCCGAGATCACTCCTGCCAGCAGGCAATCCCCTGCACCGACGGTGGAACGGGGCGTTGTCACCCGGGCGCTGGCCGCCCACTGCCCCTCCTCGGAGGTCACCAGCGCTCCGTCTGCTCCCAGGCTGGCCACCACGAGGGCGATCCCGCCATCGACCAGCTCCCGACAGGCGGCACGGACTTGCCCCACGGTGGTCAGCGGGCTGCCGACCAGTTCCTCCAGCTCTTCCCGGTTGGGCTTGATCAGGTAGGGCCGGGCCTCGACAGCCGCGGCCAGGGAAGGCCCGGACGTGTCGACCGCGACGCGTCCGGGGTGCGTGGCCACGACCTCATGCAGTGGAGAGCCGTCCGTGCCGCCGGGGAGGCTACCGCACAGCACCACCCACGGCGCGTCCGGCGGGATCGCGCTGGTCAGTCCCCTCACTTCGGCGCCCGACAGCCGGGGCCCCGGTTCGTTGACCTTGGTGGTCCGGCCGGACGCATCCACGATGGCGGTGTTGGTACGGGTGTTGCCCTGGATCGGGACTGCGATGTGCTCCAGCCCGGCCTCCCGCAACAGGGCCCCGAGCTCCCGCCCCCCTTCTCCGCCGAGGGGAAGCACGGCCAGGGTCTTGATGCCGTTGGCCTCCAGGGCACGAGAGACGTTGACGCCCTTCCCGCCGGGGTCGACCCGGGACGACGAGGCCCGGTTGACCTCCCCCAGTCGCAGGTGCTCGACCGTGACGGCCCGATCGATGCTCGGATTGGGTGTGACGGTGACGATCATGCACGCACCACTTCCGTACCGGCATCCTCGAAGGCGTCGGCAGTCTCGTCGTCCAGCCCGTCGTCGGTGACCAGGAGATCCACCTCACCGGGGACCGCGAAGCGCTGGAAGTGAACCTGTCCGGCCTTCGAGGAATCGGCCAGGATGATGGAACGACGCGCTGCCGCCACCATCGCGCGCTTCACGTCGGCCTCCACCTCGTCGGGGGTGGTGAATCCACGCTCGAGCGTGAACCCGTTGGCACCGAGGAAGACCACGTCGATGGCCAGGTCCGCCAGGGACTTCATGGCCCACGAGCCGACAGCCGCCCCTGTCTCACCGCGGACCCTGCCTCCGAGCAGATGCAGGGTGAGGTGCTCACGCTCGGCGAGCACGGCCGCGATGGAAACCGAGTTGGTGACCACGGACAGGCCGGGCCGGTCCGGCAGGGCACTGGCCAGCGCCAGCGTGGTGGTGCCGGCGTCCAACAGGATGGAGCCCTCCTCGGGTACTCGGTGAAGCGCCTCGGTTGCGATGCGCCGCTTCTCCTGGACACTGCGGCCCAGCCGCTCGGGCAGCGTGGGTTCGTGCTCAGTCTGCGCCACCGGGAGCGCGCCGCCGTGGACCCGCCGCACCAGCCCGCGCCGCTCCAGCACGGTCAGGTCGCGCCGAATCGTCTCCGGCGTGACGCCCAATTGCTCCGCCAGGCCGGTGACGTCCACCCGCCCCTCCGTGCGCGCGGTGACGACGATCCTGTCGTGCCGCTGCGTGGCGTAGAGGTGGCGCGTCCCGGCTGCGCTGTTGGTGCTGGTCATCATTGCCTCCCGGTCACGGTTCCACCGTCACCTTGATGGCTTGTCCACGCTCCACGATCTCAAACGCCCGCATGACCTCCGTGAGCGGCACGCGCTCGGTGATGAGGTCTGCCACCGGAACCTCGCCCGAGGCGATGTAGGCCAGAGCGCGCCTGTTGTGTTCGGGTGCCGAGCCGTTGGCGCCGTGGATGTGGAGTTGGCGGTAGTGCACCACATTGGAGTCGCACGCGATGACCGGATTGTTCTTCGGCAGTCCGCCGAAGAAGCTGATCCGCCCGTTGCGGGCCGCCATTGCGATGGCCTGCTCCTGGGACTCCCCCGCCGGTGTGGCGGTGATCACGACGTCGGCCCCACGGCCGCCCGTGAGCTCCATCACCCTGGCCACCACGTCGACTTCCCGGGAGTTGATGATGACGTCGGGTTGCACGGCCGCGGCGCTCATCGCGAGTCGTTCGGGGTTGATGTCGACGAGGATGATCCGGCCGGCCTTGTGGACGCCGCGCGCGATGCGCGCGTGCATGCATCCGATGGGTCCGGCGCCGAAGATCACGACGTCGTCGCCCGGCTCGATTCCCAATTGCTCCTGGGCGTTGATGGCACATGCGAACGGTTCGGCCGCAGAGGCCTCGGCGAAGCTCAACTGGTCCGGGATCCGGTTCATCCCGTCCACCTTGAGCACCTGCGGGGGCACGATCATGTATTCCGCGAATCCGCCGTCGTACTGGTAGCCCACCGACGTCTGGTTCTGGCAGACCGCCATCCACCCCTTGCGGCACTCGTGGCAATCGCCACACGGCACTGCGGCAATGACCTGTACCCGGTCACCCACCTTCCAGTCACCTGCCACCCGATCGCCGATCTCGACGATCTCGCCGGCGATCTCGTGACCGATGATGCGGGGCGGGGACAGGTTGGGATGGCCGTTCTTGCGGATCTTGACGTCGGTGCCGCACGTGGAACAGTTGCGGACCCGGATCTTGACCTCGTCGGGTGCCGGGGTGGGCTCAGGTACCTGCTCGAGCCGCAGATCCTCGGGCGCATAGAAGCGCAACGCCTTCATCTCAGCCCTCCTGCCGGATGCCGCCGAGGAGCGCCAGCACCTCGTCGACACTGCTGCTCGTGCGCAGCTTCTCCGCGGCTTCGGGATCCATCAGGACTTCGGCGAGGGCGCCCAGAATCTCGACGTGCTCGTCGGAGTTGCTGGCGATGGGGATGGCCACGTGAACCCTCTGGCCATCCCAGTCCACCCCGTCGGGGTACTGGATGAAGCCCAGGGCGGTGCGGCGGATGTGGACACGGGATTCGTTGGTTCCGTGCGGGATCGCGAAACCCTCCCCCAGATAGGTGGACACCTGCTTCTCCCGCTCGAACAGCGCATCGGCATAGTCCTGGGTCACGGCGCCGAGCCCGACGAGCAGTGCGCCGCTCTGGGCGAGCGCCTCGTCCTTGGTGGCGGCACGGGCACCGAGTTGGACCGATTCGGTGGTCAGTACGTCATTCAATGTTCTCTCCGTTCTTGATGGCGTTCTCCAGCAGCGCGAAGGCGGGGTCGCCGACGAACTGTTCGAAGGTGACGATCACGGCGTTGGGCGCGATGGCGCGGACCCGTTCCGCCAGGCCTGACTGGCACATCA
Organism: uncultured Tessaracoccus sp.; assembly: GCA_964588895.1. Taxonomy (GTDB): domain Bacteria; phylum Actinomycetota; class Actinomycetes; order Propionibacteriales; family Propionibacteriaceae; genus Arachnia. The sequence goes on along the minus strand of CAZPSO010000145.1, from coordinate 742 downwards.
CCAGTTCCACGTCTGCGGGCAGGTCGTTGACCGGACTGTGGCGCACTTCCACCCCGTGCGGGGCCAGGCGCTTCTTCATGGCACCGGTCACCATGACCGAGGAACCCATGCCCGCATCGCAGGCCACCACCAGATCGGTGACGTCGCTGCCGTTGATGGAGCGGGTGGCAGTGCTGCTGCCTGAAGCAGTACGGGCACCGGGGGTGACGGCGGGGGCCCCGGCGGCTTCGGCGGTGGCGGGATCCACCGTCTCGTTGCCCTTGCGGCGGAACCCCAGCAGCGCTGCGGCCACCACGAAGGAGACCACGGCCGCTGCCGCGACGGACGCCAGGACCGCGAGGTGTCCGCCCCGGGGGGTCACGGCCATGTAGGCGATGATGCTGCCCGGTGAGGCGGCCGAAACGAGGCCTGCGCCCAGCACGCCGCCGACGAACACTCCGGTCATGCCGCCGGCGATGGCCGCCAGGATCAGTGCCGGCTTGGCGAGGATGTAGGGGAAGTAGATCTCGTGGATCCCACCCAGGAAGTGGATGATGATGGCGCCCGGGGTGGAGGCGCGCAGCGCCTTGGGACCGAACAGCAGGAAAGCACACAGGATGCCCAGGCCGGGGCCGGGGTTGGACTCCACCATGAACAGGATGGACTGTCCCAGCGACTGCGATTCGGCCGCACCCAGAGGAGTCAGGACACCATGGTTGATGGCGTTGTTGAGGAACAGCACCTTGGCCGGCTCGACGAAGAC
>CAZPSO010000144.1:3016-6956 GCA_964588895.1 uncultured Tessaracoccus sp. | reverse complement strand
GGATCCGGAGACGTCAGGCGTCAAGCGCGGCGGCCCGCGGGCCCCACATGATCAAACCGGCCCCGAGCAGACAAATGATTGCCCCGATGATGTCCCACCTGTCCGGCCGGAAGCCATCAAAGACCGCGCCCCACGCAAGCGCGGCCGCAATGAAGATGCCGCCGTAGGCCGCCATGATGCGCGAAAAGTTGGGGTCCGGCTGGATGCTCATGATGAACCCGTAGGCGCCAAGCACCACGATTCCGGCTCCGATCCAGCCGACACCCCGGCTCTCGCGAATCCCCTGCCACACCAGGTAGGCCCCGCCGATCTCTGCCACAGCAGCCAGGATGAACAGGATCACGGCGCGCAGCGGAGTCATGGGGGAAGCCTAACCACACCCCCATTCGCCATTCGCCGGCCCACTTCCAAGTCCGGGCTGTCTCCCTCGAGCACTCCGTGTCCGATCGGGTGCAGCCCACCGCAGAGCTGGTCATCCAGGGCTCTGGCAGGATGCACGCATGGGCAGTCGCATCCCGGAGATCCAGTTCACGCTGGCCTCGTGGTTCGCTGCCAACGCCCGGGACCTTCCCTGGCGCCGACCCGACACCACTCCTTGGGGCATCCTGGTCAGCGAGATCATGCTGCAGCAAACGCCGGCTGGCCGGGTCGTCGGACCCTGGGTCGCGTGGATGGAGCAATGGCCTGCGCCAGTGGATCTGGCCCGGGCGTCGCGGGCCGATGTGCTCCGGGCCTGGGGAAGGCTCGGCTATCCCAGGCGGGCGCTTCGTTTGCAGGACACTGCAGCGGTGATAGTGGAGAACCACGACGGCAGCGTTCCGGAAGACGAGGCCGCGCTTCTGACCATGCCGGGCATCGGGCGCTACACCGCTGCGGCGGTGATGGCGTTCGCGTTCGGGCGCCGCTCACTGGTGTTGGACGTGAACATCCGCCGGGTCCTGGCACGCGTCGATGGCGGCGTGGAACACCCGGGTCGCAGCGAAACGGCAGCGGAGCGGCGCCGGGCCTGGCACTGGGTGCCCGACACCGATGCTGACGCGGCCACCTGGTCGGCAGCGGCCATGGAACACGGCGCGGTGACCTGCACGGCGTCCAACCCCCGGTGCGGATCCTGCCCCATCGCCCAGCACTGCGCTTGGCTCGCGGCTGGCAAGCCACCATGGGACGGACCCGAACGAGTAGCCCAGGCGTGGGATGGCACGGACAGGCAGTGCCGTGGCCGGATCATGGCCACGCTCCGTGCCTCCCAGCACCCCATCCCTCTGACCGACATCGCATGGCCCGACCCCGACCAGCTCACCCGCTGCGCCATGAGCCTCGTGACCGACGGTCTTGCTGTCCAGGACGCCTCCGGGCTGATCCTTCCCGACTGATCATTCGGCTATCTATATGCATACGTGCGGGCCTCGTCATATACGCAAGGCCCGCACGTATGCATATAGATAGCCCCACGACGTGGCAGAGCGGATAGCCAACGTCCCACAGGGCTGTGGATAAGCCGGTACTCGAAGGGTTTCGGGCTGGCATCATGCGGGCATGTTGCATCACGGTGTCGCCTCGATTGAGGAGTTGCGGCGAGCAAACGTCACCGACAAGCGGCTCGAGGAACTCTTGGCCAGTCGCCGGCTGATCCGCGTGGCGAAGGGATGGTATGCCACCCCATTGGCGCCCGCAGCACTCGTCCGGGCCGTGCAGTTGGGCGGACGACTGGGCTGCCTGAGTGGCTGTCAGATCCACGGACTCTGGGTTCCACCGTTCACAGGCACTCACGTCATGCTGAATCCCGGACGCGAGCTCACGGTTGCGGCAGACGTACAGTTCCATCGCCTGGCATCGCCCTGTTCCACCGCACTGGTGTCCGTGGGAGACTGCGTGGCGCAGGTCCTGCGCAGGCACGGTGCCGAATCCGGCCTCATTGTGCTGGAGTCAGCCGTTGAGAAGGGACATCTCACCCCGAGCGAGGCCCGGATCCTCATCGCCGACGCGCCACGGGCCAAGCAGCGACGGCTGCAGCACTTCACGCCCGGCGCCGGATCCGGGAGTGAGACCCGGGTGAGGCTCTTTCTCCAACGCCGAAACGTACCCGTGGCGACCCAGGTCCGTATCCCCTTGGTGGGTCGCGTGGACCTGCTGGTGGGCAAGTCCCTGATCGTCGAATGCGACAGTCGGGCCCACCACACCAACCGGCAGGACCACGAGGAGGACCGCCGCCGCGACCTGGCAGCCTGGGAGCTGGGTTACCGGACGCTCCGTCTCAGCCATTCCCAGATCTGGCACACATGGGAACGGACCAGGGAAGTGCTCGCCGCCGACCTCGCCACCCGCAGCCACCTTCGCCCACCAATCCCACGAGCAGCCTGAAGCTCGCACCTTCGATGGCGGAGTCAGCGGGAAGCAGACATTGCCGGCCACGCCGAGGATGCCTTTCAATCGTGGGAGCGGCTGCGCTCGTGCTCGCGGTCCGTAGACTGAGAACCATGCGTGAACTCCAGGCAGTCATCATCGACGCAATGGGCGTCAAGCCCGAGATCGACCCCGCGGAGGAAGTCGCCCGCCGGGTCCAGTTCCTCGTGGACTACTCCCGCGCCACCCGCACCAGCGGCTTCGTCCTGGGCATTTCGGGAGGCGTCGACTCCACCACCGCAGGAAGGCTGGCCCAACTGGCGGTGGAGGAACTCGGCGACGACGCCGACTTCATCGGCGTCCGCCTCCCCTACGGCGTCCAGCACGACGAGGCCGATGCGCAAGCCGCCCTGGACTTCGTCAACGCCCGGACCCCCATCACCATCAACATCCAGGAATCCGTCGACGGGATGGAGCGGGCCTACGGGCACGGCCTGGGCGTGGAGATCTCCGATTTCAACAAGGGCAACGTCAAGGCTCGCGTCCGCATGATCGCGCAGTACGCCATCGCGGGCGACCACAACGCGCTGGTCATCGGTACTGACCACGGCGGTGAATCCGTGACCGGATTCTTCACCAAGTTCGGTGACGGGGCGGCGGACATCCTTCCCCTCTACGGCCTGAACAAGCGCCAGGTCCGGCAGGTGGCGCGGGAACTTGGAGCGCCCGAGCGGCTTTGGAACAAGGTCCCCACGGCTGACCTTCTCGACGACCAGCCAATGCTTTCGGACGAGGCAGAACTGGGCATCACATACGAGCATATTGACGACTACCTTGAGGGCCGGGAGTTGCCTGAATCCGTCGCGGTGGAGATCGAGCGTGACTTCTTGCGCACCCGCCACAAGCGCACCACCCCCGCCACCATCTTCGACACCTGGTGGCGCAACTGAGCGATGCGGCCTGTCTCGCCGGGGCCGATATCCTCGATCCCAACCGAACCTCGAGGAAGCGTGGATGAGAAGACTGCTCGGAATGCTCGTGGTGGTCTTGGGCCTGTCCTGGCTCCTGGCCCCCACCGCCAGCGCCTGTTCCTGTGAACCGCTGAGTCTGGACGAGGCGGCTGACGCCGCTGATGTGGTGGCCCACGTCCGGGCGGTCGAGGTCAATGCCGACGACGACGCCACCCACATCTTCGGCGAGGTGCTGCGCAGCTGGAAGGGTGACACCCCACCTCAGATCCACATCGTCAGTCCGGCCGTCGGGGGCGATGACTGCGGCGTCACGCCTCCGGCCGAGGGGTCACAGATGCTCATCTTTGCCGAAGACCAACATCTGTCGTACCGCGTCGACGTGTGCTCCGGCACCCGCGAATACACCGCGGAGGATGCCGACATCGACCGTCTCAACGAACTCCTGGGCAATCCAGTGATCCGTGGACCAGTGGATGCCCCGGCGCAGGATGTGCGTGAAGAAGACGACGACGCTGGTTTCAGTTGGTGGCTCACGGGTTTGTCCGCTGGATTCCTGCTGGTGATGGGCATCCTCATCTACCGCTACGAACAAGGACACAAGCGGCGCCGGCGTCAGTGACAGCCAG
>CAZPSO010000144.1:0-2916 GCA_964588895.1 uncultured Tessaracoccus sp. | reverse complement strand
CACCGTCACGGGCTATCAGTGGGCTGTGCTCAGGACTTCCTCGATGACGCGGGCGGATTCGCGCGCGCCGTCGGCCCCCTCGTAGTCACGTTTGACGCTTTCAGCGGCAGCGCGAATCGCGGGGTCGTGGAGCACCTTCAGGACCGATTCCGTGAAGATCCGACGGTTCACGTCACCGGGGCGCAGGCAGATGGCGTTACCCCGCTGCTCATTGACCCAGACGTTCCAGGTCTGTTCCGGTTGCATGCCCATGCCCACGAACGGGATACCCGTGGCGCAGGCGGTCTGCACCGTTCCCTGGCCGCCGTGAAGCACCGCGGCGTCGACGATGCCACCAAGCTTGTGGGCAGGAAGCAGGTCCACGACGCGCACGTTGGGTGGTAGCCGATCCTCTGGGCGCAGGTACTGCTTGAGGGGGGCCACGACGTTGACGTCCAGTTCCCCGAGGGCCCGGGCCGCCCCCAACGCGGTCTTCCGGCTACCCGATGAACCGAGCGCCAGGTAGACGAGAGGCTTGTGGTCGGCCGCAAGGTCGAGGATCTCCGTGGGGACCTCTGTGTCCAGGTGGGCGAAGATCGGCCCCACTCGCCGGTAGTTCTCGGGCAACACGTAGCCGTTGAGCTCATGCGGCATCACGGTCAGCAGGTTCCAGTCGCCGGAGAACAGGGCTGCCATGCTGCGCGGCGGCTCCACCCCGATCTCCGCGGCCACCACCTTGAAGGACTTGGGCGTCCACCTCAGTCGTTGGTACAGCGCCCGCATGATGCTGCTGGCCACCGTGTCCGCGACCCGCTGCCTACCTGCCTCCCCCGCCACCAGCCGCAGCCGCCGGGTCTGGGCGACGTGCGGCTCGGTGAGCGCGAACGGTACGGCGTAGAACAGCGGAATGCCCTCCGCCCGGACCGACAGAAGGGACGTCACATTGGTCCCCATCACCACTGCCTCGGCGCCGATCTCGCGGATCACGGCACGCTCTGCTGCGACGCGCCGACGCGTGACGTCGGCCGTGTAGGGGTGGCGAAATCCCCGCCCCTGGTCAACTGCCATCACCTGCTTCACCTCGGCAGTCGTGAAGACCGGGCCCAGTTGCCGCACCTCAAAGCCCGCGTCCTCGATGAGGTCAACGTAGTTGGGCTCGTAGACGGCGAATACGCAACGCCACCTGTTCTGGCAGGCCCGGGCGATCTCAATCATGCGAGTGGTCTCCGCCAGGTTGAACGTGACCGGCGTGAACAGCAGGGTGCGCGTCATGGCACCAGCATCGCATCCTGGCAGACTCAGGGCCGGGAGAAGTCCGGGCTCGCCGGGCCCGGAGGCCGAGCGCCGCCGGGCGTGGCCCAGCGGCGCGTCGCGGCTACTCGGACTCCCTCAGAATGTCCTCCATGGCGGGGAAATCCTCAGGGGAGGGGCGCTTGGCGGCCAGGGACGGCAGCTCCTGCAGGACGACGATGCTCCACGCTGGCACGAGCACCTCGCCCTCCATGACATCCCCCTCACCCTCGGGCCAGAAGTTGCAGACCTCCTCCGCCCGCGTGGCGGTGTCGATCAGGCGACGCCACAGGCTGCCCTCTGTAGTGGGCTCCGGCACGCGGAACTCCACGTCGTGGTCACCCATGTTGATCATCAGGTAGAAGTTGTCGCCGGGGGAGTTGAGGTAGACGGCCACCTGGCGATCGCCCTCCTCCGGGTGGCCGTCGCCGGAGGCGTTGTGGAACAGGTACGACACGTCGGTGTCGTTGGGCACCAGGTCGCCCCAGCTCTTCTGCTGCAGCGACTCGTGCCGCTGCCGCAACCGGGCCACGAAGGTGGCAAACCGGAACTGGCCGTTGACACCGTCGGGAGAACCATAGGTTCCCAGGTTGTCGTGGTACAGGGCATCTATGTCGTCGGCGACCGGCACGGCTTGGGGCTGGTTGGTGGGGATCATGGCGTAGTTGTTCATCATCGCCACCGAGTGCAGTTCCCAGGGGTTGTTGTTGCCGTTCTGGGTTCGGGCCAACTCGTCGCCGGCCACCGTCATCGGCACACCGCGGGAGAAGAACAGGATGGTCCACAGGTTGCGCAGCCGCTGACGGCGCAACTCTTGTGAACCGCCGGAGTCCCACGACAGGTTGTTGTCCGAGCCGCCGTCGGAGGGCCCGAACGGGAACTCCTGGTCGTTGTGCTTCTCCTGGTAGCTCACCAGGTCTGCCATGTTGAAGCCGTCGTGCGCGTCGATGAAGTTGATGGTCTTCTGGGCGCCGCCGGAGTCGTGGAAGTGGTGGTAGTCACCGTTCATCATGTCGATGAAGTCGATGACGTTGCCCCCGCCCTTGGTGTAGCGGCGCGTGGCGTCGCGGTACCGGCCGTTCCACTCACCCCAACCCCGGGGGAAGTTGCCCACTTCGTAGCCCCACATGTCCCATGCTTCCGCGATGACCTCGATGTGCTCCTGCTCCGCGTACTCCGCGATCTCCACCAGCAGCGGGTGGTCGCCGAAGAACCGCTTCTGCAGGGCCCAGTCGTCGGGGTGGGCCTCGTCGGGGAGCCGGCCGAGGACGGTGGCGAGGTCGAAGCGGAACCCATCGACGTGCATGTCGTGGGTCCAGTAGCGCAGGGAGTCCATCACCAGGGCGCGGGCGGCCTCCGACGAGTAGTTGAGCTGGTTGGAGGTTCCCGTGGCGCCGTCCACCAGGATGTGGCCGCTGGTCATCGAGTAGTACTCGGCGGTGCCGAAACCACCGAGCGAGACGAAGCCGGTGGTGTTGACGTCACCGTTCCAGTTGCCACCCTCGGCGGTGTGGTTGTAGACCACGTCGAGGTAGACCTCCATGCCCTGCGCGTGGAAGGCGTCCACCATTTCGCGGAACTCGCGGGTGGGACCACCCCAGGACTTGTCACTGGAGTACTGGCGGTTGGGCGCGAAGAAGCCCAGCG
>CAZPSO010000143.1:0-6987 GCA_964588895.1 uncultured Tessaracoccus sp. | reverse complement strand
TGCTCTCCGGGCAGGAGGACGTGGTCTACGCCGGCTCCGACGAGGCGGTGGTGGCGGCCGCCAACGGGTCACCGTTGCAGACCTTCGCCACCTTGTACCAGCGCTACCCCGGCGTCATCCTCGCCGCCGACCCGTCTGCGCAATCGCTGCGCGACCTCGCGGGCCAGCGGTTGGGCGTCCCCGGTCGGTACGGATCCAGCTGGTACGCCGTGCTGTCGGCCATGAGCGCCGCGGGCATGACGGAGGACGACATCGACATCGTCGAGATCGGGTTCACGCAGACCAGCGCGCTCAGCACCGGCAAGGTGGAGGCCGTCGTCGGGTTCTCCAACAACGAGACGGTCCAGTTCAACACCATCGGCTTCCCCGTGGTGGAGCTGGCGGTGCACGACGAGGACGCGCCGTCGCTGGTGGGCCCGGGCCTGATCAATGTGGCCGAGCGCACCGACCCCGAGGTGCTGCGCGCCCTGGTGGCGGCGGTCCTGCAGGCCGAGGAGATGATCATCGCTGACCCGGGGCTGGCGCTGGAAGCAACACGCGTCCACGTCCCCACGCTCGAGGACGGCAACCAGCGCGCCAACGCGCAGGGCATCCTCGAGGCATCCATCGAGCTGTGGAAGCGCGACGGTCAGCTCAGCGCGGCGGTCCACCCCGACGAGATGGAGCGGATGGGCCACTTCTTGGTGCAGGCAGGCATCATCGAGCAGGCGCCCGGCGACACGGTGGCCGACCTGTAGCCAGCGGTCGGCCGCTACCCGGCCGTCCCGGAGTAGAAACCGTAGCTGGCGTCGGCTCTTCGTCCGAGGGGGCTGGGTAGGCTGGCCGGCGTGCGCACGGGCAACTTCTGGCGGGACCAGATGGGTCTGGTCTGGCTGTTCCTGGCGGTCGTGGTGGCGGCCGCCCACCAATGGATCCCGGATGCCTCGTGGATCATGGTGCACCTGGTGCTCCTTGGCGCCCTGAGCCACGCCATCCTGGTGTGGAGCCGCCACTTCTCGTTGGCGCTGCTGCGCGCGCGGCCCTCGGAGGTGGAGCAGACGCGGCACACCCGTCGTCTGCAACTCCACACCCTCGGGGCCGCGGGCGTGGTGCTGGGCGTGCCCTTGGCCACCTGGCACGTGACCGTGGTCTTCGCCCTGCTGCTGGGCGGCGTGACCGTGTGGCACGGAGTGGAGTTGTGGCGCCTGGCTCGCGGGGCACTGCCGGGGCGGTTCCGCGTCACCGTTTGGTACTACTGGGCGGCCGCGGCGATGTTCCCGGTGGGGGCCACCTTCGGGGTGCTGCTGGCGACGGGGCCGGGTATGGTCTGGTTCCCCCGGCTGCTGACGGCGCACGTCGTGGCCATGGTGTTGGGCTGGGTGGCTCTGACCGTCACCGGCACGCTGCTGACCTTCTGGCCCACCATGCTGCGGGCACGCATGGACGAACGGGCGGAATCCTTCACGCGCCAGGCGCTGCTCTGGCTGCTGGCAGGCCTGGTGCTGATCGAGGCGGCCACGCTGCTGGGAGACTCCGTCAGCGTTCTGGTGGGCATGTCCGTCTACGGGTTCGGCCTGCTCTGGTACGGGCGCGGCCTGTTCGCCCCGCTGAAGGTGCGTCGACCGCGCGAGTTCGCCCCGGCCAGCGTCGGGCTGGCGCTGGTGTGGTTCCTCGTGGGCTACGTCTGGCTGGGGAGCCTGCTTGCCCGCGACGGCTGGGTGGCTGTCGACGGCTCACTGGGGCGGTTGCTCGCCGTGATCGTCGTGGGATTCGCCGCGCAGCTGCTGACCGGCGCGTTGTCCTACCTGATCCCCAGTGTCATCGGGGGTGGACCCGCGGTGGTGCGCGCCGGCCAGAAGGAAGTCAATCGGCTGGCCACCGTGCGACTGGTGCTCATCAACGGGGGCCTGCTGATCTGGCTGCTTCCCACCCCCGGATGGGTGCGCGTCGTGATTTCCTCCGTGGTGCTCGGGGCCTTGGCGACGTTCCTGATGTTGGCCACCAGGGGTGCCCTGGCGGGCATGCGTGCCAAACGCGACAAGCGAGACGGTGTGGTGGCGACCATCACCGCAGAGCAGGGCGTGGGCTCGGCGTTCACGCGGCGCGGTCTCCTGGCCGGGATCGGGGTGTTGCTCGGGGGAAGTGCCGCCGGCGTCGCGGTGGACCCGCCCGCTGTCGGGCTCCCGAACTGGCCTCAAAGAACGCCGCCGGTGGAGCCGACGGGGCGCACCACGGCCATCCGCGTGATCGCCCGGGACATGCGGTTCCACCCCGGTTCCGTCGAGGTCGCCCGCGGTGACATGCTGCGGGTCACCATCGCCAACGTCGACGAAGTGGATTCACACGACCTGCGGATCGGCGATGTCCAGACCCCCCTGATCCACCCCGGATCCGAGGGAGTGCTCGAGTACGGGCCCGTGGCCCAGGACATCGAGGGCTACTGCACCGTCGTGGGCCACCGTGCCGCCGGCATGACCTTCAACGTCACGGTCAGCGACTGATCCGGGCCTGCGCGCAGCACGTGCACGTACCCCAGAAGATGACCTCGATCTCGTCCACGTCGAAGCCCTCGGTGTCGTCGGATTCTGCGCACGTGGTGCGCAGGCTCTGGCATGCGATATTGCGCAGGTCCCCGCAGTTGCGGCAGATCAGGTGGTGGTGGTTGTCGCCCGTGTTGACCTCGAAGCGGGGCGGCTGGCCGGCGGGCTCCACACGTCGGATCAGGCGGCTGCCGTGGAGCGCGGCCAGCACGTCGTAGACGGCCTGTGTGGAGGCGGTCCCCAACCTCTGCCGGACCCGTTCCTGGATCTCGGCGATCCCGAGGTGTGGCGCTTCCTCCAGGACTGCGAGGGTGGCCAGTCTCGGGGCTGTGGCCCGGAGGCGCTTGCCCCGCAGCGCAGCGGCCCAATCAGTCATGGAACGTCACCGTACTTCAAAGCGCCTTTGAAAACCCAATCCTGCAAGAACTCCTGGAGGTGCAATGTGGCACCAAAGAAAATCGGATGCCAAAGCCCATCTTAAAAGGACTTACTTCGGGTCGGCGCCCTTTGTGGCGAGCTCGCCGTTGGATGACCTGTCGGCTGGCAACCGGTTCGGCCACCACACCTTGGGGCCGATGTCGTACATCAGCGCGGGCACCAACAGGGTGCGGACCAGGAAGGTGTCCAGCAGCACGCCAAAGGCCACGATGAAGGCGATCTGGGCCAGGAAGAGGATGGGGATCACGGCCAGCGCCGCGAAGGTGGCCGCCAGCACGATGCCGGCTGACGTGATCACACCGCCGGTCACCGCCAGCCCCCGGATGATTCCCTCCCGGGTGCCGTGGGTCAGGGCCTCCTCCCTCACCCGTGTGGTGAGGAAGATGTTGTAGTCAATGCCCAGTGCCACCAGGAATACAAACCCGAACAGCGGCACCGACGCGTCGGCCCCGGGGAACTCGAAGACGTGGTTGAACACCAGTGCCGCGGTGCCCATGGCCGTGCCGAAACTGAGGATGGTGGTGGCGATCAGCAGGACGGGTGCCAGCACGGAGCGCAGCAGCCCCATCAGGATGATCAGGATCACCACCAGCACGATGGGGATGATCAGGTTGCGGTCGCGGATGGAGGTGTCCTGCGTGTCGATGTCGACTGCCGTGACGCCGCCCACCAGGGCCAGGTCGCCCAGGTCTGTGCGCAGCTGGCGCACCGTGTCCACGGCCTCGGTGCTGTCGGCCTTGTCGGTCAGGGTGGCCTCCAGCAGGACCTCGCCGTCCACGAGAGTGGGTTCGGGGGCCGGCGTCCCCGGCGGCCCGACAGGCTGGATGCCGTCGGCGGTCACGGGGGCCGAGCCGGAGGGCGAGTCCCGTGACAACACCGCCACGGAGTCGATCCCGGCGCTGGAGAGCAGGATTCCCGCCACCTCTTCCAGGTTGTCCTGGGCGGTGAGGACCTGCGCGGGTGAGCCCGAGCCGCCGGGGAAGTGCTCTGCCAGGGCGTTCTGGCCGTCGCGGGCGTTGGAGGAACCCAGCACGAATTCCGACGGGGGCACGCCGTCAGCCTTCAGCGTCGGCACGAAGGCAGCGCCAGCTGCGAGGGCGAGAGTGCACAGGATCCAGATCAGCCGGGGCTTGGCCGCCACGGCCTTGCCTGCCGTGGCGTAGACGCCGGGCTTCATGCTGCTCGCGACGAACTCGGGGTCGTAGTTGGGTCGCCGGGGCCAGAAGGCGCCCCGGCCGATCAGCAGCATCACCGCGGGAAGGAAGGTGAGCGCGGAACAGATGGCGAAGACGATCCCGATGGACGCGACGGGACCCAGCGAGCGATTGGACCCGAGGTCGCTCAACAACAGGCACATCAACCCTGCGATCACCGTGCCTCCGGAGGCCAGAATGGGCTCCAGGACGCCGCGCATCGCCTTGTGCGTGGCCGTCCAGGAGGAACGGTAGCGCTTGAGTTCCTCGGAGTACCGGGCGGTGTAGAGGATGGCGTAGTCGGTGGCTGCGCCGATCACCAGGATGAACAGGATGCCCTGGGTCTGCCCGCTGAACTCCACCACGCCCCACTTGGCGAGCCACCAGTTCAGGAGCAACGCGCCGCACAGGGCGAAGGTGCTGGTGGCGAGAACGATCAGGGGAAGCAGGATGGAGCGGTAGACGAACAGCAGGATGACGAAGACCGCCGCCAGCGCCACCACCAGCAACAGGCCGTCGATGCCTGCGAAAGCCACCACGAGGTCCGCGGTGAAGCCTGCAGGACCGGTGACGAATGTCTCGACGCCCTCCGGGGCGCCCGCGGCCAGGTGCTCCCTCAGCTGATCCACCACCTCGTCGATGTCGCCGTCGGCGTCGATGAAGACGAACGCCTGCGCGGCGAGCCCGTCATCGGATGGAATGGCGGGTGAGACCTCGTCCACGGCCTCCAGTGCCGCGGTCTCGTCGATGACCGCCTGCAGGTCGCCCAACTCGGCCTCGGAGAGCTGGGTCTCGGACTTCACCACCACGATTGCGGGGATGGAGTCCTCACCCACGAACCGGGGATACGTCTCCTCCACCACAGTGGCTTCCGCGCTGGCGGGCAGGAAAGCCGCCTGGTCGTTGGTGGCCACCTCACCCACCCGTCCGAAGTAGGGACCACCGATGGCGGCTGTCGTCAGCCAAATGAGGATGAGAATAGCGGGCACGAGAATCCGTACCCAGCGGGGAGTTCCGAGGGCCATTGTTTCACGATAGGCCTCGTGAAGCCCTTTTCAGAAACTGAAAAGTCGGGCTGCCGTGCGGGGGGAAGCACGACAGCCCGACTGGCCAGGGGGTTGTGCGATCAGTTGGAGACGACCTCGCCGGTGATGATGTCGACATGGATGTCGTCATTGGCGCCCCCCAGGTCGATCTCCCACGTCCAGCGACCGTCGTCCTCGTCCAACTCGGCGTCGTCGAGGACGCCCCCGAACTGGGCGTAGGCGATCTCGATGCCCTCGATCAGGGTGACCTGCATGTCCTGCAGCGCCTGACGCTCGTCGGCATCAAGGTCGTCGTCGTCCTCGGTGGCCTCGACGGTGGTGCCGTCGCCGGAGAGGGTCACCTCCACCTCCAAACCGTTGAGGCTCACTTCCACCTCCCAGCGGGTGTCGTCGTCCTGGTCGTCAATCGCGTAGGCGATGCCGCCGGTCTCCGACTCCGCGGTCTGGATGGCTGTCAGGGCCGCGGCGGTGACCTCGTCGACCTCCGCGCCGACGGGGTCGGCGGGTGTCTGGGTGCCGTCGGTTGCATCGTCGGTGGGGGTGTCCTCAGGTGTGGCTGCGTCGGTGGTGGCCTCGTCGGGGGTGGCCTCGTCGACGGGCGTCTCCTCCACGGTGGTCGGCACCTCTGCAGGGGTGTCCACGGTGGGAGCGGGCGTGGTTTCGGGACTGGTGGTGGTGTCACCGCAGGCGCTCAAGCCAAGGGCGAGCGCTGACACTGCGGCGAGGGCGAGGGTCTTCGTGATCATCTTGGGCGTCTTGGTCATGTGCCAATTGAACACGGCGAAATTCTGATATCCAAGCGATCCGGCCATTCATGAGAAGACTCTCACGCAGGTCTCATCCGGTCGGCACCAGTTCGGCCGCCAGCGAACAGATGCTCCCGGCACTTGCCAGAACCCGGTTGCCACTGATGGACTGCGCCGCATGAACCAGATGCTCGTGACCCGCCCCTGGGTCGACCTGTGTCTTCAGGCAAGCGCGGTCTGTTGAGTCCGACGCCATCTCCGGCGTCCTCCTGACCCTGCCGTCTTCATCACTCTCCGGGCCAAGGCCTGACATTTCACATCACATCTCACTGAGGAAGCACCATGTCGTCAACTGTGTCCGAACGTCCCGTGGCCACCGGGCCCAAACCCCCGCACCCGCTGTCCCGCTTCAGCGTCCAGATCGTCCTCGGCCTGATCGCCGGAATCATCCTGGGCTCCCTGGCCGTGGGCATCGGCGTCACCGCAGGGGGCGAGCCGAACTGGCTGACCGCCACCCTGAGCGAGATCGGCAGCGCCTACGTGGCCCTGCTGAGATTGCTGGTGGTGCCGCTGGTCTTCACCGCCGTCATCAGCTCCATCGCCCGACTCCGCGAGGTGGCCAACGCAGCCCGGCTGGCTGTGCAGACCCTGGTCTGGTTTGCCATCACCGCATTCGCGTCGGTCATCGTGGGCATCGCCGTCGGCCTGGTCTCCGGCCCGTGGCTCACCGCCGGCGTTTCCGGTGATGCCGCCGCCGAGCCGGGCCGCGTCGGTTCCTGGACCGCATTCCTGACCGGCCTGATCCCCAACAACTTCCTTGGCCTGGAGGTCAGCCTCCGGGGCTCCGCAGAGAACGGCTTCACCGCCAGCCCGAGCTTCAACGTGCTGCAGATCCTGGTGCTGTCCATCGCGTTTGGCATCGCCGCGTTGAAGGTGGGGGAGAAGGCTGCCCCGTTCATCACCTTCACCGAGGCCGCGCTGAGCGTGGTCCAGAAGGTGCTGTGGTGGGTCATCCGCCTGGCGCCCATCGGCACCGCCGCGCTGA
>CAZPSO010000142.1:5513-6997 GCA_964588895.1 uncultured Tessaracoccus sp. | reverse complement strand
GCCTCCGTGAACTCGTCGACGGTGAAGGCCACCACCTCCACCTCCTCGCCGGCACTCACCACGGCGTCCAGGAACTGCAGCAGCGGACCGGTCACCGCCAGGGTCGCGGGCTCCAGCGAGGTCTGGTCCTGCGGGTGTGCCTGCATTTCTTCCAGCGCGCTGCGGGTCTCCACCGCCTGCAGGTGCCTGCTGTAGCCGAACAACTGCCCCGGCAGCGGGCGCAGCGGAACGCCCACCTCCCGCTCCGCCAGCCGGCGCAGGGAGAACTCGCTGGACAGGCCGTTGCGGGCCAGGTCGAACTCGACGTCGTCGACGGCGTCCACCGTCAGGGTGGTGGAGGCATGCGCCAGTTCGTCGAGCCAGACCGAAAACGCCTGCCAGCTGGGCACCAGGCGCTCCGGCGGGATGAACTCGCCGGCCAGCAGGGCGTCGATGTCGGCCGCCAGCGGGGCACGGGGGTCCACTTCGGTGTGCGGAGCCCGCTTGAACAGGGGGCCGAGTTTCCCGAGCAGCCCGGCGGGCTCGCGGGCGGGCGGGAAGAAGCGTTGCGCCGCGATGTCACGAAGCCGTGTGGCCAGTTCGTCCCCGGCGCCGAAGATGTCGCGGACGGCATCGATGCTGATTCCATGTAACCGCAGCGTTCGCATGTCACTACCGTAAACGACCCGGCGTAGAGTTGGCCTTGTGAACCCCAGAACCCGACGCATGATCGTCACCGGCGTGATGATCGGCTTGATCTTCCTTGCAGTGCTGGCCGCGGTCATCCAGACCGCGATCGGGTGAGGCAACGCCCGCGCCGATATGCTTGCCGGGACCATGACCACGATCCGCCGTCTCGGGGCCACCGCAACAGCCCTGCTCCTCATCACCCCGCTGGCCGTCTCGAGCGCAGCGGCTCAGACCATCGACGTCGACGACGAGATCACCCGCATCACGGGCATCGCCTGGGACGCCGGCTCCGCCCGGCTCTACGTGGTCAGCGACGAGGACCCCGCCGGGGACATCAGGGTGCTCGCCGCCGACGGACGGCAGCAAGGCACCGTCACCTTCGAGGACGAACTGGAGTCGGTGCAGTCCATCTCGCTCCACGAGAACCGGTTGTTCGTCGGCGACATTGGGGATCCCCGGCGCACCCGCGAAACCATCTCCGTCCACCGCCTGCCCGCCCGCCCCGGCATGCAGGCCCCCGACACGTTCGAGTTCGTGTACCCCGACGGCGCCTCGGATGCCATGGCCATGGCCGTCTCGGGCCGCGGCCGGATCTACATCGTCACCACCGGGCGCGAGGCGGGCATCTACCGGGCGTCGCTGGAGTTGTCCACCAGCGTCCCCAACCAGCTGACACGGGTGATCGACGCCCCCAGCGGGGTGACCGATGCCGCCTTCCTCGACGACGGCGCCACACTGCTCCTGCGGAGCGCCCAGGGTGTGGAAAGCCTCGACGCCTTCACCTGGGAACTGCTGGGCCAGACCATCTACGAAGG
>CAZPSO010000142.1:0-5413 GCA_964588895.1 uncultured Tessaracoccus sp. | reverse complement strand
GCCCCAGGACCCGGAGGCCCCCGAGGTGGAGCGACGGGGGACCATCCTCTCCCTCGTGGGGGCCGGCGTCGTGGCCCTGCTCGCGTCGGTGATCGTCTTCGTGGCCCGCGGGGGACGGGTCCAGGGCTAGTCAGTCCTCCGGTTGCCGCGCCACCTCGGCCATCACGAAGTCCAGGCACCGGGTCAGGGCCCGCACGTCGTCGGGGTCCACCGAGGCATAGCACCCGACGCGGATCTGGTTGCGCTGCAGCGCCCGGTACGGGTCGATGTCGATCACCCCATGCGCGCGCAGCACGGAGATCACCCGTTTCGCGTCGATGGACTCGTCCAGGTCGATGGTGGCCACCACGGGGGAGCGGTGCGCAGGCTCGGCGACGAACGGCGAGGCCACCTCGCTGGCTTCCGCCCAGTCGTAGAGGATCGACGTGGAGGTGCGGCACCGCGCGGCCACGGCACCCAACCCGCCCAGTTCCTCCATCCAGACCAACTGGTCCTGCGCCATCAGGAGAGTGGCGATCGCGGGGGTGTTGAGACTCTGGTGCGCCCGCGAGTTGGTAATCGCGCTCTGGAAGTCGAGGATGGCCGGGATCCACCGCCCCCCGGACTTCAGCCGCTCGGCCCGCTCCACGGCGGCGGGGGAGGCGAACGCGAACCACAGTCCGCCGTCGGAGGAGAAGTTCTTCTGCAGGGCGAAGTAGTACACATCCACCTGCGAGATGTCGGCCTCCATGCCCCCGGCCGCCGACGTGGCGTCCACCAGCACCAGACCGTCACCGATCCGGTGGACGGGGGCCGCGGCCCCGGTGGAGGTCTCGTTCTGCGCCCAGCACAGCGCATCGGCCTGGCCGGGTTCCGGGAGCGCCACGGAGCCCGCAGCAGCCTCGATGACCTCGGGTTCCTCCAGGAAGGGGACGCGGGCCGCGGCGGCGGCGAACTTCCGGGAGAACTCGCCGAAGACCCCGTGCCCCGACCGCTGTGCAATCAGGCTGAAGGTGGCCATGTCCCAGAACAGGGTGGAGCCCCCGTTGCCGAGCACCACCTCGTAGCCCTCAGGCAGGTGGTACAACTGCGCCAGCCGCTGCTGCACGTCGGCCACCAGGCCGCGCACCGGCGCCTGCCGGTGGGAGGTGCCCATCACGTCGGCGCGGGCGACGAGGTGTTGGAGGGCCCGGGGGCGGACCTTGGCGGGGCCGGAGCCGAAGCGGCCGTCTGCGGGCAACAACTCTTGGGGGATGGCAATCACGCCCCAAGTCTGTCATCCTCCCCGCCGGGCACCCCACCGTTTCCACGGCATGGTTTGATGGAAGGCATGGAACAGCGCATCAACGTGGCCCGGGCTGTGACCCCGTCCGGCGTCATCGAACCGGCCAGCATCCTGATCAAGCACGGACGCATCGCCGCTGTCGAGAAGGGCTCCGACCGCGGCGAGGACATCTGGGCGGTGCCCGGGTTCGTGGACACCCACTGTCACGGTGCGGTGGGTGTGAGCTTCGGCGATCCGGATCCCAGGGCCAACCAGAGGGCCATTGACTACCACCGCAGCCACGGCACCACCACCCTGTTCGCATCCACCGTGGCTCGGCCGGTGGACAGCCTCATGGACGAGATCAAGGTGCTGCGGCAGCTGGTGGGGGCGGGCGAGCTGGCCGGCATCCACCTGGAGGGGCCCTTCCTGTCGCCGGAGAAGAAGGGCGCCCACGAGGAGGGCCTGCTGATCGACCCCAGCCCCGAGGTGGTGGACCGCCTGCTGGCCACCGGCGGCGGGGCGGTGAAGATGGTCACCCTCGCCGTCGAGCGGGAGGGCTCCGAGGAAGCCACGGCCCGTTTCACCGGTTCGGGCTGCACCGTGGCGGTGGGGCATTCCAGCGCGGACGCCGAGACCACCAGGGCGAGCATCGAGTGGGGTGCCCGCGTGGCCACCCACCTCTTCAACGCCATGAACTCCATCCACCACCGCCAGGCCGGCCCGGTGCCCGTGCTGCTCGAGGACGAGCGGGTGATGAGCGAACTGATCTGCGACGGGTTCCACCTGGCACCCATCATCGTCAGACTCGCCATCGAGGTGGCCGGTGTGGAGCGGATCTGCCTGGTCACCGACGCCATGAGCGCCACCGGGGACGGGGACGGCCGCTACCTGATGGGCGACCTCGATGTCGTCGTGACCGACGGGACGGCGCGGCTGGCCACCGCTGACGGTGAACCGGGCCCGCTGGCCGGCTCCACCCTCACCATGGGCAAGGCGTTCGAGTTCGTGGTGCAGGAGGTGGGCCTGAGTATCCCCGAGGCCGCCGTGGTCGCCGCCACCACCCCCGCCGCGTGGCACGGACTCGACGACGTGGGAACCCTTGAGGCAGGAAAGTGGGCCGACATCTGCCTGGTGGACGACGACGGTGTTCTGCAGCGCGTGCTGCGCCGCGGGCAGCAGGTGTGACTGTTGGGGAAGCACAACACCGCGCGGGCGCGGGGTCGTAGGATGGCGCGAGGAAGGGGAGCAGAGGCGTGAGTGATCTTATCGACACCACCGAGATGTATCTGCGCACCATCTACGAACTCCTCGAGGAAGGTGTGCCGCCGCTGCGCGCACGGATCGCCGAGCGGCTGCACCAGTCCGGTCCCACCGTCTCGCAGACCGTGGCCCGAATGGAGCGCGACGGCCTGCTCGTGGTGGGCCGGGATCGCACCATCAAGCTCACCGGCACCGGGGCCCAGCTGGCCCGTGACGTCATGCGCAAGCACCGCCTGGCCGAACTCCTCCTGACCGAGGTGATCGGACTCTCGTGGGACAAGGTCCATGACGAGGCGTGCAGGTGGGAGCACGTCATCTCCACCGACGTGGAGCGCCGGCTCGTCGAAATCCTCGACCAGCCCACCCGCTCACCGTACGGCAACCCCATCCCCGGCCTGCAGGACCTGGGCCTCGACGTGGCACACACCCCCTTCCGCCACGGTGTGGTGCCCCTGGCCACGGTGCTGGGTCCGGAACCGATCCGGGTCCGGCTGGAACGCATGAGTGAGAACCTGCAGGCGCAGGTGGACGCCTTGACGGTCCTGTCGGAGGTGGGCCTGCACCCGGGCCGCATCTTCGAGGCCCGCAGCCTGGGAAACGTGCTGGAGGTGAGCACCGAATTGGGCAGCCGCCGGATCCCGCTGGAGGCGGCCAACCTGTTGTTCGTCGCCGAGGACACCGATGAGTGAATTCGGAGCCGGCCTTCGCTGGTACGGCAGCGTCCGCCCCGGCGCGGTCGACCAGGTCCTGGAGCGCGCCATGGGCGGCGAGCACACCCCCTACGACTGGCTGGCCCGTTCCGTCGCCCGCAACGCCAAGGTGGTGCTGGACCTCGCCTGCGGCACCGGTGGCCTGTCCAGGCGCTTGCAGGCGGACGACCGCACCGTCGTGGGCATGGACTCCTCCATGTCCAACCTCCACCACGCCGAAGAGACCGGCGACGGCCCCTGGGTAGTGGGGAACGTCGACCACGTGCCCTTCGCCGACAACTCGTTCGACGCCGTGGTCACCTCTCTGGGTCTGGGCGTGACCGCCAACCGCGGCCGCCTGCTGTCCGAGGTCACCCGCGTCCTGCGTCCGGGAGGCGTGTTCGCCGCACTGATGCCGTCGCTGCGCCCCGTCACCGCGGGCGACGTGGCCACCATCAGCCGTCTGGCGGGCTTCCTGCGCGTCACCCCGACCCTGCCGGGATCCGCCGAGTTCCAGGCCCGCAAGTCGTTGTCGCTGGCCGGCCTGACCAAGGTGGAGGACTCCCGGGCCCGGTTCTTCTTCCAGGTCAGTTCCCCCGACGACGCCAGGATCCTCATCGACGGACTGCGCCCCGCGCCGGACCGGGAGCGCAGCCGCAGCGCCGTCGACTACCTCGCCGGACGCGCCAACAATGCCTCCCTGCCGGTACCGCTGCCCATGCGCCGCATCGTCGCCATCAAGTAGCGGTTGGAATAATCGGGGCCCCCGCTACGTTGGGACAAGTAGAGCCGAACCCTGAAGAAAGAGACGAGAATCATGTCGAGCACCGCTCTCACCAAGGAAGACTTCGCCAAGACGATCGAGGACAACGACGTTGTCCTGATCGACTTCTGGGCCGACTGGTGTGGTCCCTGCAAGCGCTTCGAACCCATCTACGAGGAGGCCGCAGGCCGGCACGACGGCGTCGTGTTCGGCAAGGTCGACACCGAGGACCAGCAGGAGCTGGCCATGGCCTTGGAGATCCAGTCGATCCCCACCCTGATGGCCTTCCGTTCCGGATCCCTGGTGTTCCGCCAGTCCGGACTCCTCAACGGCAAGCAGCTGGATGACCTGGTCGCCCAGGTCAAGGAACTCGACATCGAGCAGCTGAAGGCCGAGGCCGAGCAGCAGTAGACCCCGGGCCACCCGCCCCACCCACGCCGCAGCGCCCCCGACCGGGAACGCTGCGGCGTTCCTGCGTCGGGGCGTGGGAATGGTTGCCGACTGTACGACCCCCCTTGCCGGCCTCCCAGAGCCCCTAACTACTATCGGTGGTAGTAGAGCGGTGAAGGAGGACTGGAATGACAGTCGAACGCAGGGACATAGCGGCGCAGCCGAACCTCAGCAGCACCTCTGGGCGGGTGGCGCCGGTGCGCAGCAGGCGCCCCGTCTACCGCGACCTGCTCCCGCCCTGCAACGCCGGGTGCCCCGCGGGCGAGAACATCCAGGAGTGGCTGCGCCTCATCAAGGTGGGCCAGCACGAGGCCGCATGGCGCCAGCTCACCCGAGACAATCCGTTCCCCGCCATCCACGGGCGCGTCTGCTACCACCCGTGCGAGACCGCCTGCAACCGGGGAGAACTGGACTCGGCGGTCTCCATCCGCTCGGTGGAGCGCTATCTGGGCGACCTCGCCATCAGCAACGGCTGGCGCTTCCCGATCCCCGCCAAGGCGTCCGGACGCCGCGTGATGGTGGTCGGGGCCGGGCCCTCGGGCCTGTCCGCCGCCTACCACCTTCGCCGCCTGGGACACCACGTGGAGGTCTTCGACTCCGCTGACAAGCCCGGCGGCATGATGCGGTACGGCATCCCCGAATACCGCCTCCCGCGCGACGTCCTCGACGCCGAAGTGGGCCGGCTGGTGGACATGGGGGTGGTGTTCCACTCCAACCACCTCATCAAGGATCTGTTGGCCACCCAGGAGGAGGGCAACTTCCACGCGGTGTTCGTGGCAGTGGGTGCCCACCTCTCCAAACGTGTCGAGATCCCCAGCGCCGATGCCAGCCGCATGGTGGACGCCGTCAGCTTCCTGCGCGACGTCTCCACCGGGGAGCGTCCGGTCATCGGTCGGCGGGTGGCCGTCTACGGCGGCGGCAACACCGCCATGGACGCCGCGCGCGTGGCCCGCCGGTTGGGCGCCGAGGAATCGGTGATCGTCTACCGCCGCACCGAGGAGCAGA
>CAZPSO010000141.1:0-6998 GCA_964588895.1 uncultured Tessaracoccus sp. | reverse complement strand
CGACGGCCGTCACGTGGAACTCAACGTCACCGTGCTGCTCGGACGCAACCCCCAGAAGTCGGACGGGGATCCGCCGGTGCACCTGGTGCCCGCGGGCGGGGATGGGCGCATGATCTCACGCACCCACGTCCTGATCGGCACCGACGCCCGGGGGGTCTACGTCACCGACCGCGGCTCCACCAACGGCACTGCCGTGATTCATTCCGCCGGCCGGCTGCAGCCGTGCCCGATCGGCACCCAGGTCCGCGTGAAGGAGGGGCAGCAGGTCTCCTACGGGGACCGCTGGTTCACCGTGGAGCGGCATCCCGCCTGAGGCTTGCCAAGACCGGCCGCACCAGTCAAGGCCTGTGATGGCCTCACAGTGGTCCCTGGCTGCCGACTCCTCGCCCAGCACGCCGCCCTCCTCGATGGCCGGGGCGCCGCCTTGACCAAGGTAGGGTGCTCCCGGCGCCAGTTGATCCGAAAATCCCAACCCATCCCAGGAGCACGAGATGACTATCCGCAGCACCGGTACCGCAGCCACCGACCGTCCCGCCCGATACGGCAAGCAGTTGACCAGCCACCTTGGACGCCGGAACGGCGGCGAATGGGACGACGCCACCGCTGCCGGCTGGATCCAGTTCCCCAGCGCACGCGCAGAGCTCCAGTCCTTTGACGACCAGCTCGTGATCACCCTCGAATCCCCCGACGAAGAGACCGCTGACACGATGGAGGACGTCATCGCGAAACATCTGGTCCGGTTCTCCCCCAAGGAGCCCGTGGAACTGGCGTGGGAACGCGTCACGCTCGAGGCGCCGAACGCCTGACCAGCCCCACCCCGCGCTGGCTCAGATCTGCGTGCGGTGGAAGTTGAGCCAGGAACGTGACGGGGTGGGCCCGCGCTGGCCCTGGTACCGGGAGCCGTACTTGGCAGAGCCGTAGGCGTGCTCGGCGGGGGAACTCAACCGGAAGAAGCACAGCTGCCCGATCTTCATCCCGGGCCAGAGCTTGACCGGCAGCGTCGCCATGTTGGACAACTCCAAGGTCACGTGCCCAGAAAAGCCGGGGTCGATGAAACCTGCGGTGGAGTGCGTCAGGATCCCCAGCCGACCCAGCGACGACTTGCCCTCCAGACGGGCGGCAAGGGAGGTGCCGACGGTGACCCGTTCGTAGGTGGAGCCCAGGATGAACTCGCCGGGGTGCAGGACGAACGGCTCACCCGGCTCGGGCTCCAGCAGGCGGGTCAGTTCCTCCTGCTCCACCGACGGATCGATGTGCGGGTAGCGGTGGTTCTCGAAAACCCGGAAGAACTTGTCGAGTCGGACATCGACGCTGGAGGGCTGCACCATGGCCGGGTCCCACGGGTCCAGGCCGATGCCTCCGGTCTCCACTTCGTGCAGGATGTCGCGATCGCTCAGCAGCATGGTTGCCACCTTAGTGGTTGCGCTCGCATCCAGCTTGTACGGTGGAGGGGATTTCGAGCAGCAGGGGGTGACATGGCGACGTCGTGGAGAGCGCGGCTGAGCTCCGTCTTCCGCCAGCCCACCCCCGGGCGTCGTCGCCACCACCCGGCCGGGGTGGGCGACGTGCACGCCGCCGCCGTCGTGGACCTGGCCCTGCGAACCGCCGAACTGGGAGTCCAGTCCGGGGCCCTCACGTCCGAGGCCACCGCGTTCGCGCTGACAGTGGGCGCGGCCTACGGGCTGGAGATGGATGTCGACGTGACGTGGACCGCCATCACCATCAGCTACCACCACCGGGGCCGGGCAGAACCCATCACCGGGTTCCGCAGCGTGCGGCAGCGCGCCACCGACTTCACCATGCTGGGCGACTTGAACCAGCTGGTGGACAGCATCGCGCGGGGGGAGCTGAGCGTCGACGAGGCCCGTGAACAGCTCGACGGCGTCCGCTACGACACCCGCCCCTACCGCACCTGGGTGGTGTGTCTGGGTGCCGCCATGTCCGGCGCCGGCGTGGCGGCCATCCTGGGCGGCCGGACGGGGGAGATGGTGCTGGCGGGGATGGCCAACATGTTGCTCTACCTGGTCAAGATCCCGCTGCTGCGAACCCAGCTGTCGGTCTTCTTCATCCAGGCGATCGCGGCGGCCGTCCCCACCGCCCTGGCCCTGGCCGTGATGCAGATCCGCAGCGACCCCACCAGTTGGCTCTATCCCATGGTGCAGACCGTCTCGCCCTCCCTCATCGTGGCCGCGGGCATCGTGGCGCTGCTGGCCGGGACCGGCATCGTCTCCGCGGCGCGGGACGCCCTGGACGGGAACCTCTTGACGGCCAGCGCCAGAACCTTCGACGCCGTGATCCAGACCGGCGGCATCGTGCTCGGCGTGGTGGTGGCGCTGTGGGTCGGCTTCGCCGTCGGGGTGGAGGGCTTCATCGCGCCCACGTCGGGGTGGGCCTCACCCTCCGCCTGGCAGATGGTGTGGGCCGCGATGCTCGCCGTGGGACTGGGCTTCAGCTTCCAGGTGGGGCTGCGCGCGATGCCGATCGTGGCCCTGCTGGCGGCGTTCGGCTACGCAGCCAACATGTACAGCCAACCCCTGTTCGGGTCGTTCGTGGGTTCCATCGCGCTCGGTGCGTTCGTCGTCGGGTTCACCGCCCAGTTGGCGTCCGGGCGCTGGAGGGTGCCGGCCATCGCGCTCGTGACCTGTGGCACGGTCTCGATGATGCCGGGGTCCATGCTGTACCGCGGCCTCTTCGAAACCGTCATCAACCTGGATGGCCCCTTGTCCGTGCAGGCCCAGATCACGCTGACGCAGACGGTCCTGGTGGGCGTGGCGCTGGCGGCCGGTTCCGCCCTGGGCGCGCAGATGGCCCGCCCCCTGGCGCTGCCCAGCAACTGGATTCGTCGCAGCGCGATGATCAACTCCATCAGGCGTCCCCGGCGGAGCCAGACCACCATGGTCGACGGCAAGGGCCCCGGTCAGTAACGGGATCCGAACCTGGTCAGTAGCCCTCCGAGGTGCCGCCGTCCAGCACCGCCCGGGTGCCCGACAGGCCCAGCCGGGTGGCGCCCGCGGCCACCATTGCCTGGGCGGTGGCCCAGTCACGGATGCCGCCCGAGGCCTTGACGCCCAGGCTGCCGTCCACGGTCTGGCTCATCAACGCCACCGCCTCAACGGTGGCCCCCCCGGCGGGGTGGTAACCGGTGGAGGTCTTCACGTAGTCCGCGCCAGCCGTCTCCGCCGCGTTGCACGCGGCCACGATCTCCTCGTCGCTGAGGGCGGCCGACTCGATGATCACCTTCAACACTCCGCTGGTGACCGCGCGCACCGCCTCGATCTCCTCCACCACCTTCTCCGGGCGGGACTCCTTGAGGTAGCCGATGTTGATGACCATGTCGATCTCGTGGGCCCCCAGCTTGGACGACTCCGCGGCCTCCGCAGCCTTGGCGGCAGCCGTGTGGTTGCCCGAGGGGAACCCGCACACCGTCGCCACCTTCAGATGGCCCAGGTCGTCGGTGATCGGCAGCATCGAGGGGGAGACGCACACGCTGTAGGCGCCCAACTCCTTCGCCTCCGCCACCAACGCCGAGACCTGACCCCTCGTGGCGTCGGTTTTCAGCAGCGTGTGGTCGACCATCCTGGCCAGGGCATCACGGGAAATATCCATGCACTGATCTTGTCACGCCCGTGGTGCGTGTGTGGGCCCCGCCTCCACGTTCTCCGAGCCTGCCGAATGGGCCAGCGGGACCCAGACCGTGAACGCGGTGCGTCCGGGCATGGACTCCACGGTGGTGCGGCCCCCGAAGCTGCGGGTGACGGCATCCACGATGGCCAGGCCCAGCCCGGTGGAGGGCTGCTGGTGGTGTGAGCGGGACCCGTCGGCGCGTGAGAACCGCTCGAAGACATGGGGAAGTTCGTCGGCCGGGATGCCCGGTCCGTCGTCGATCACCATCAGGCACCCCCACCCGGCGCGGATCCCCACCACGGTGACCACCGTGGTGCCCGGCGCAGTGTGGGTGCGCGCGTTGGACAGCAGGTTGAGGATCACCTGGTGCAGTTGGTCGGCGTCCGCCAGCACCTCGAAACCCTCCTCGGGCAGTTCCAGGCGCCAGATGTGCTCCGGGCCGGCGGCGCGGGCGTCGTTGACGGCGTTGAGGGCCACCTCCACGATGTCGGTGGGCCGCGGCTGTGTGGAGGTCTCGGCGTCGAGGCGGGCGAGCAGCAGCAGGTCGCTGACCAGCTTTGTCATGCGGGTGGCCTCGGCGTCGATCCTGCCGAGCGCGTACTCCCGGTCCTCTTCCCCGGCGCGCTGTGCGAGTTCCGCGTAACCGCGGATGGCGGCCAGGGGATTGCGCAGTTCGTGGGAGGCGTCGGCCACGAACCGGCGCAGCTTCGTCTCCGACGCATTGCGGGCCGCCAACGAGTCGTGCACATTCTCGAGCATCAGGTTGAAGGCACCCGTCAGCTGGGAGACCTCGTGGTCGGGTGGCAACCTGCCCACGTCGACGGGCTGCGGCATGGTCACCTCGCCGTGGCGCAGGTCCGCCGTCGACAGGTGCGCCGCCGCGGAGCTCAGCCGCCGCAGCGGGGCCGTCACCCGTGACGTGACGGCCCGGGTGGCCAGGGTGGAGACCAACACCGCTACCACGGTCAGGGCGGTGGTGAACAGCGCCAGCTGGCGAATCGTGTGATGGGTGCCCGCCAGGGGCAGCCCCACGCCGACGATCGCGGTGGGGGTGGCGCGCACTTCGACGCGGTAATCTCCCCTCCCCGGCACCAGCCGTGACTGTTTCCCGCTGTCGGGTTCGGTGGCGAACAGCACATTGGCCGCCTCCTGGGCCAGCGGATCGTAACCGCCCTCCACCACGACGCTGCCGAAGACGGCGCCGTCCCGGGTCTCGATCACGACGATGGTGCCCAGCGGCATGCCGGGTGCCGTGATTCCCGGCACCTCCCCGGGGCGGGGCGTACCGGTGACGCGCTGCTGCCGCAGGAACGCGGCGTCCAGCTGCGCATCCACCTGGGCGACGGCGAGGCTGCGGGCCAGCAGCACCATGGTCACCGACAGCACGATGGCCAGCAGCGCCACCACCAGGGTGGTGCGCAGCCACAGCTGCCGGGCGAGGGTGGTGCGGCGCATCACGCCTCCGCCGGCCGGAGCACATACCCGACGCCGCGCATGGTGTGGATCATGGGCGCGCGGCCGGCGTCGACCTTCTTGCGGAGGTAGGAGATGTAGAGCTCCACCACGTTGGCCTGCCCGCCGAAGTCGTAGTCCCAGACCCGGTCCAGGATCTGCGCCTTGCTCAGCACCCGGCGGGGGTTGCGCATCAAGAACCGCAGGAGTTCGAACTCGGTGGCGGTCAGCGAGATCGGCTCGCCGCCCCGGGTGACCTCGTGGGAGTCCTCGTCCAGCACCAGGTCGCCCACCACCAGCTGCGTGTCGGGATCGGCGGAGGTGGCGCCCGAGCGTCGCAGCAGGCCCCTAAGGCGGGCGATCAGTTCCTCCAGGCTGAACGGCTTGGTCACGTAGTCGTCGCCGCCCGCGGTCAGGCCGGCGATTCGGTCGGAGACGCCGTCGCGGGCGGTCAGGAAGATCACCGGCACATCGGGTTCCTCCGCCCGGATCCGGCGCATCACTTCCATGCCGTCGAAGTCCGGCAGCATCATGTCCAGCACCACGGCATCGGGTTTGGCGCTGCGCGCCACAGAGACCGCCTCGCTCCCGGACTGGGCGGTGAAGACGTCCCAGCCCTCGTATCGCATCGCCATCGACAGCAGCTCGATCAGGCTCGGTTCATCGTCGACGGTCAGGATGCGCAGCTTGGTGCCGTCCGGCCGCCGCAGCTGCTGAGGGGGTTCCATGCCCCTACCTTCGCAGCCCGGCCGGTGGGTCCGCCAGCACTCAGCTGTGAGTTTCCTGTGAAAGGCATCACCCGATGCGCCCACGCCCCAGTTCTCTGCATGCGTCGGCACGCCGGTTGGGGATGGCGACGCATGGAGAGAAGCAGGGCACGGTGCACCTCAGGGGGCGGGGCGGGAGTGGGGGAGTCGTGCGCGGCTGCGCCGGTTGGGGTTCGACGGCGGGGGCACCACGGGGCCGATGTCCCCGTCGGGCGCCTCGTCCAGGTCCACGATGACGGGGGCGTGGTCGCTGGGGGCCTTGCCCTTGCGGGCCGCCCGGTCCACCCAGGCGGCCTCCACCCGGTCGGCCACCGCAGGCGACGCCAGGATCAGGTCGATGCGCATCCCCATGTCCTGGTGGAACATGCCGGCCCGGTAGTCCCAGTAGGAGTACACGTGGTCACGCTCGGGCCAACGCTCGCGCACCACGTCCACCAGGCCGAACGCGGCCAGCCGACGGCGTTCCGGTTCGGTGACGTGGGTGTGGCCCACCCAGGCCGCCGGGTCGAACAGGTCCAGGTCGGCGGGCGCGATGTTGAGGTCCCCGCACACCGCCACGTCGGCGGGCCCGTCGGCCACCACGGCAGCCAGGGCATCCAGCCACTCGAGCTTGTAGTGGTAGTGCTCCGAGTCCACCTCACGGCCGTTGGGCACGTAGACGCAGTGCACCCGGATGTCGCCGCAGGTGGCGCTGATGGCCCGGGCCTCGGCGAGATCGGCGAAGTCGGGCTGACCGTCGAACCCGGCCTCCACGTCGGCCAGGCCGACGCGCGAGAGCAGTGCCACGCCGTTGAAGCCGCCCTGTCCGTGGTGGACGCTCTGGTAGCCGAGCTCGCTCAGTGGCTCGGAGAACAGGTCGAAGAAGGTGGCGTCGGTGAGCTTGGTCTCCTGCAGGCACACGACGTCTGGTTGGCGCTGCTCCAGCCAGGGCAGCAGGCGCGGCAGCCGCTGGCGGGCGGAGTTGACGTTCCAGGTGGCGATCCTCACACCCCGGAGGGTACCCCGGCCGGCTAGCTGACGGGCTCACCCCAACCGCCGCAGGAGGTACCCGAATTGCCGCGAATTCCAGGAGCGGAGGGCGTAGTTCCCTGGTTGGCTGTCGGTTGCGGCGGTTGGGGCAGCAGCCGCGTTGTGGCGGGAGGCGGGTGTGGTCTG
>CAZPSO010000140.1:0-7018 GCA_964588895.1 uncultured Tessaracoccus sp. | reverse complement strand
CGGTCCTGGCCGACGATCACGCAGGAGGCGTTGCCCAGGCGCGCCAGCGCCAGGACGGAGCCCGGGTGCGTCTCCCCGTCGCCCGTGCCGTTCAGCATGGTGACGTCGCTGGCGGCCACCTCCAGCAGGTCCCGCAGGCCCGGCCGATCCTCCCTGCGAGTGCGCACCACCGACTCCCACGCGGGCACATCCGGCACGTCGATGGGGGGCGCGGATTCGCGCGGTTCGCTTCCCGAGGGACGGGTGGCCATCACGCGCAATATTCTCCCCAGCTCACGCGGTAGCTCCGCGGGCGTGCACACCCGGTCGATGACTCCCCGCTCGGCGAGGTTCTCGCTCAACTGGACGCCGGAGGGGAACGCGTGCCCGTAGAGGGCCTCGTAGACCCGGGGGCCGAGGAACCCGACGAGCGCCCCGGGCTCCGCCAGGGTGACGTGGCCCAGGGAACCCCAGGACGCGAAGACCCCACCCATGGTGGGGTGGCGGAGGTAGACCAGATAGGGCAGGTGCTGGTTCTTGTGGGCCATCACGGCGCCGGTGATCTTGACCATCTGCAGGAAGGCGACGGTGCCCTCCTGCATGCGGGTGCCGCCTCCGATGGGCAGCGCCACGATGGGCAGTGATTCTGCAGTCGCACGCTCCACGGCCATGGTCAGGCGCTCGGCGGCGGCCACGCTGATGGAGCCGCCCAGGAAGTCCGGGTCGCCCGCCAGCACGGCGACGCGGATGCCCTCGATGGTGCCCTCGCCGACGGTGACCGCCTCGTCGCGACCCGAACGCGCCCGTGCCGCCTCGAGCTCCCGGCGGTAGCCCCTGGTGATGGGCGGATCCTCCATGGGCAGGTCCCAGGTGGACAGGGACCCATCGTCCAGCATGGTGGTGAGCAGGTCCTCCACGTGCAGTCGCGTCATGGCATCCGCCAGAGGTGCGGGCCGTCGAAGCACCGGAGCGGTGTGCCCGACCAGTCCCGGCCGACGAGCTCGTCCACCTCAGCCGTTCACGTCGTGGAGGTGGTGCTGCACATCGTGGGTGAAGTAGGTCGCCAGCGTCGCCACCGTGAACGCGGAGCCGTTGCTGCGCAGGCCCGGCCGCTCCCAATCGGCGCCCTCCACCGCATCGAACGCTGCAGCCGTACGCGTCGCCTCCGCTTCCAACTCGTCGGCGACCGTGGCCGGATCCTGGGCGTGGTAGTGCCCCTCGACGGCCGCGGCGTCCTGGTCCCAGTCGGGGAACGTGGGGCTCGGGTGGGCGAGCATCAGCTGCAGCCGCCCGGCGAACACGCGGCACACGTCGCGCACGTGGCAGGCGTACTCCAGCGGGGACCACGTGGCGGCCTCCGGGCGCGAGCGGGCGTCGGGCTGGGCCAGCCGTGCTCGCCAGCGGGGGATGGCGGCGCGCAACAGCGTGCCGGTCGCTTCGGCTTCGGGGGGCGTGAACCCGCACTGGGCGCAGCCGTCGGTGATCACGAAAGTCCAGTCCTTGCCATCCGGTTCGATCGGTGCCGCCTCGCCCATGACCCCGAGCCTACGCCCCGGCGGTGTTGTGAAACAGGTGATTCACGGTTGGTCGCGACGTAGGGTGACGACCATGAGCGACGAGCACATCATCATGTACGGGGCCGACTGGTGCCAGGACTGCAGGCGTGCCGAGCAGTTCTTCAGTGATCACGACGTGCGGTACCAGTTCGTCGACATCGAGGCCGATCCGTCGCAGGCCCGGGTGGCGCAGGAGATTTCCGGGAGTACCCGGATCCCGGTCGTGGTCTATGACGACGGCTCGCACCAGGTGGAGCCCACCGACCAGCAGCTGGAGGACAAGCTGAGGCAGACCGGCTCCCTGTGAGGGCCGGCGGCCCACACATGAATCTCCATAGATAACATATTGATAACGGGGCGTTTGACGCCTCCAGAGGGCTTTGAGAGGGTGGACGGGTTGGCCACTGGCCTGCAGGCCCCGGTCTGCCTGGTGCTGGTGGCCGCTCGTGCGCCGGCTCAGGGCCCGTGCGCGCAGGAATTCTCTCTTCCGAGCAGGAGCTATGAGCGCAATCAGGGCGTCGAACGCCTACAAGATCTTCGGCAAGCGCGCCGCCGAGGGCGTGGAGCAGATCAAACGCGGAGTGACGCGCGACCAGCTGCGGGACCAGGGATTGACGGCAGCGGTGATCGACGCGAGCTTCGCCGTCGAGGCCGGCGAGATCTTCGTGGTCATGGGCCTGTCCGGTTCAGGCAAGTCCACGCTGATCCGGATGGTCAACGGCCTGTTGCCCATGACCTCCGGCCAGATGCGCATCCAGGGCAAGGACATCGGGAAGCTCAGCATGCCGGAACTGCGCCAGGTACGCCGCGAGAGCGTGTCCATGGTGTTCCAGAACTTCGCCCTATTCCCCCACCGCACCGTGGGGGAGAACGCGGCCTACGGCTTGGAGATCCAGGGCGTGAACCGGGCGGAACGCGAGGCGAGGGCTGAGGAGGCTCTCTCCATGGTGGGACTGGGTGGCTGGGGCCACTACCGTCCCTCGGAACTCTCCGGCGGAATGAAGCAGCGCGTCGGCCTGGCCCGGGCGCTCGCGGCCGGCACCGACATCATGCTGATGGACGAGGCGTTCTCGGCCCTCGACCCGCTGATCCGCCGCGACATGCAGGACCAGTTGATCGAGCTCCAGCAGAAACTGGAGAAGACCATCTTGTTCATCACCCACGACCTCAATGAAGCCATGCGCCTGGGTGACCGGATCGCGATGATGCGCGACGGCCGCATCGAGCAGGTCGGGACCGCAGAGGAGATCCTCAACGACCCGGCCACCAACTATGTGGCCCGCTTCGTCGCCGATGTCGACCGTACGCGCGTCCTGACGGCGGGAAGCATTGCTGAGCCCGCCTACGCGGTGCTCGGCAGCGAGCAGGGCCCCCTCAACGCCCACAGGATCCTCCGCGAGAGCCAGGCATCGTGGCTGCTCGTCGTGGACCGCGCCCGCAAACCCGTCGGGATCGTCTGGGAGGACGACGTGGCTGCGGCTGTGCAGGCCGGGGCGGGAGAGCTCCCGTTCTCGCAGGTCCACGAGATGCCCGTGGTGCACGAAGCCGCCGCCATCAACGAACTGTTCCATGCCTCCGCCCAGCACCTGTCCCCGCTGGTCGTGGTCGATGATGCGCAGCGCCTGGTGGGTGTCGTCCCCCGCGTCACCCTCCTGACCGCACTGGGGACCAACGGACGCACGGATCAGGGGCGCAGCGCATGATCTCCCTCATCCTTCCCCGTATCCCCGTGGGCCAGTGGGCGGCAGAGGCCGTCCGGTGGATCAAGGCGAACCTGGACCCACTCCTGGATGCAGCAAGTTTCCTGGGCACGATCCTCTTCGACTTCATCGCCGCAGTGCTGCTCACACCGCCTCCCCTGCTGATGGTGGTGCTGTTCGCCCTGGTGTCCTGGCTGTTCCGCTCCTGGCGCCTCGCAGTGGGGGTCTTCCTGGCCTTCATGCTGATCGTCTCCATGAACCTGTGGTCCCAGACCATGTTGACGCTGGGCCTGGTGCTGATCGCCACCCTGACCGCCGTCGTGATCGCTGTGCCCCTGGGCATCTGGGCCGCCAAGAACGACACCGTCTCCATGATGCTTCGGCCCATTCTCGACTTCATGCAGACGATGCCTGCCTTCGTCTACCTGATTCCCGCCATTATCTTCTTCAGCATCGGTGTGGTGCCCGGGCTGTTCTCCACCCTGATCTTCGCGCTGCCACCGGGGGTCCGCCTCACCGAACTGGGCATCCGCCAGGTCGACGGCGAGACCGTCGAGGCGGCCCAGTCGTTCGGTGCCACGGGGTGGGAGACCTTGCGGGGCGTCCAGCTGCCGTTGGCCATCCCGAGCATCATGGCAGGAGTCAACCAGGTGATCATGCTCGCCCTGTCCATGGCGGTGATCGCGGGCATGGTGGGTGCTGACGGCCTGGGCAAGGAAGTGGTGGCCGCACTGGCCACCGTCAACGTCGGCCGCGGCGCCGAAGCCGGACTTGCCATCGTGTTGCTGGCGATCTTCCTCGACCGCTTGACCGCCGCGCTGGGTACACCAGCCAACCACAAGTCCTCGCTCATCGCCCTGTGGAAGAAGTCACGGGCGAATCGAGCCGGCGTGGCAGAAGCCACGTGACCAACCGAAAGGAAATATGACAACCCGATACCGCAAACTGGCCGCCATCGCGCTCAGCTCCGCTCTCGCCGCCACCCTTGCTGCCTGCAGCAACGGGGAAGGCGGGGGTGAGACCATCACCCTTGGTTTCATCCCGTCCTGGACCGACGGGCGCTCCACCGCCTACCTCCTCGAGCATCAGCTCGTGCAGATGGGTTACGAGGTGGAGATGGAGGACCTCAGCGAGCCCGGTCCGCTCTACACCGGTCTGGCGCAGGGCGACATCGACATCTACACCTCCGCCTGGCCCGAGGTGACCCACGCCTCCTACATGGAGACCTACGGGGACGACCTCGAGAGCATCGGCGCCTACTACGACAACGCCATCCTGACGTGGGCAGTGCCCGAGTACAGCGAGATCACTTCCATCGCCGACCTCCCCGACTACGCCGACGTGCTCGGCAACCGCATCATCGGCATCGAGCCGGGTGCGGGTCTGACGGAAGCCTCCGAGGACAGCGTCATCCCCACCTACGGGTTGGAGGATTGGGAGCTCGTGACCTCGTCCACCACGGCGATGCTCGCGGAGCTGCAGTCGGCCACCGACGCCGGTGAGGAGATCGTCGTGACCCTGTGGCGTCCCTTCTGGGCCAACAGCGCCTTCGGGATGCGTGACCTCGAAGATCCGGAGGGGACGCTCGGTGAGACCGAGGCCCTGCACTTCCTGGCCACGAACGGGTTCGCCGAGGAGTACCCGGACATCGCCGAGTGGGTTGGACAGCTCCAGCTCACCGACGAACAGTACGGGGCCCTGGAGGACACCGTCGTCAACGAGTACGAGGAGGGCCAGGAGCGCGACGCCATCCAGGCGTGGATGGAGACCCACGGCGACGTGCTGCCTGAATCCTGAGTCAGCCGCCGTTGGCCACACCGGCCGGTTCGTCCCCATGGGACGGGCCGGCCGGTGTGCTGTCTCCGGCCGGGGTGGGGCCGGCTCCAACAAGCTTCGGCAGGAACGTTGCGCCATCACGGCGGTGGGCAGGTGTCGGGTGCCAGGACGTCGGCTATTCGTCGACGGCGGCGTCGGCCAGGGAGGCCACCCAGTCAGCCAGCTCCGGTGAGAACCAGATCCCGTCGTTGTGGCCGGCGCCTGGCACCTCGACGAATTCGTGCAGGTGGGGGGCGGCGGCCGCCACCTCCAGGCTCATCCCGGGCGGGATCAGGGTGTCGGAGCCGCCGGCCAGCACGGTGACAGGGACCTCGATCGAGCCCATCGCCGAGAGCGTGTCGAACGTGTCGCGCATGATCCAGCCCAGCGGGACCCCGGTGGTGTGGTTGATGCGGTCGGGCAGGCTGGTGAAGGGGGAGCGCAGCAGGAGCCCGGCCGGAGGATCAGTGACGGCCAGCTGGGCCGCCACCCCTGTACCGATCGACTCCCCGACGTAGAGGATCTCGGCCTGGCCGAAGCCCGCCGAGCGCAGGTGGTCGAGACCGGCCCGCGCGTCGGTCACCAGACCGTCCTCGCTGGGATTCCCGGGGTTGCCTCCGAAGCCGCGATAGTCCAGGAGCAGCACGGTGAAGCCCCGGTCGGCGAGGGCTGCCCCGGCGTCCAGTCGGCCGGCGCGGTTGCCACCGTTGCCCGGCAGGTAGAGCACGGCCATGCCTCGGGGCTCCGCCGGCTCGATCCGCCATGCCGCGAGTTCCAGGCCATCGGTGGTGCGCAAGGTCACGTCGGTGGCGCCCGCGAGGCGGTCCGGTGCCGGGCCCGGATCGTTCCGGTCCGGTTGGTAGTAGACGCTGCGTTGGCCGACGAAGACCCCTGCCGCCATCACCAGGACAATGACGAGGACTACCACCAGCCAGCGCACCGGGCTCACCCGCGTCGCTGGATGGCCGCCCACTCGTCGCGCAGGCCCACGGTGCGGTGGAAGACCCGGCCGTGATCGGCGGCGAAGTAGCCGAGCCGCTCGAACTGCACCACGTCGCCGGGACGGGCCTCGGTCAGGGCCGTCTCCAGCTTGCAGCCGTGCAGCACCTCGCGGGAGTCGGGATTGAGGTCGTCCAGCGCCTCCCCGGTGGCCGCCCCCGGATGGGCGGCCGTGAACAGGCGGTCGTAGAGGTGGACGGAGGCCTCGGCTGCGTGGGGCGCGGAGACCCAGTGCATCGTCGACTTCACCTTCCGGCCGTCGGAGGCGTTCCCACCCCGGGAGAGCGGATCGTAGGTGGCGTTGACCTGGGTGATGGTGCCATCTGCGTCCTTGACCACGTCGGTGGCAGTGACGAAGTAGGCACCACGCAGCCGCACCTCGCGCCCGGGGGAGAGGCGGAAGAACTTGGGCGGCGGGACCTCGGCGAAGTCGTCCTGCTCGATCCACAACTCGCCGGTGAATGCCACCCGGCGGGTGCCGTCGGCCTCGTTCTCCGGGTTGTTGGCCACCTCGAAGTACTCCACTTCCGGCTTCCCGGCCTCATCGGTGGGCCAGTTGGTCAGCACCAGCTTCAGGGGCCGCAGCACCGCCATCCGTCGCTGGGCCGTCGCGTTGAGTTCGCGGCGCACGAAGGACTCGAGTTCCTCGACGGCCTTGCGGCTGTTGGTGCGGGTGATGCCGATGGCCTGGCAGAACGCACGGAGGGCTGCGGCCGGGTACCCGCGGCGGCGCAGCCCCCGCAGGGTGGGCATCCGGGGATCGTCCCAGCCGTCCACCACGCCCTCGGCCACCAGCCTGGCCAACCTCCGCTTCGACGTGATGGTGTGGGTGAGTTCCAGTCGTGCGAACTCGCGCTGCTTGGGCGCCGGGCGGCCAAGCTCCAGGTTGTCCACGAACCACTGGTAGAGGGGGCGGTGCGACTCGAACTCCAGCGTACACAGCGAATGCCTGGTGCCCTCGTGGGCGTC